>JAFYZV010000226.1 GCA_017548525.1 Prevotella sp. | reverse complement strand
GAAACCAATAAACCTATTATTGCCATCACCCAAGGTGATACTAACGGCATCGGATACGAACTGATTTTTAAGACATTCGCCACTCCAGAGATGCTGGAGATATGCACACCGATTATATATGGGTCGCCAAAAGTGGCAGCATACCATCGCAAGGCTCTCGACATTCAAGCCATCTTCTCCATCATCAGCAAGGCGGAAGATGCCATCGATGGACATGTCAACCTATTGACTTGTTTTGACGAAGATGTGAAAGTGACCATCGGGAACTCCACGCCAGAGTCACGCCAAGCCGCCTTGAAAGCCCTCAACAGGGCATTGGATGACTTTGCCAAAGATAGTTACGATGCCCTTGTTACCCTTCCTTTTGACATGGAAGGAGAAAAAGGCACCATCAACCAAGACGCATACATCGCCACCAAGATGGATAGGCAGAAAGAATCCATGCAACTATTGGTCAACGAATTGATGCGCATAGGACTTACCACCAATGACATGGCATTGAAAGACGTGGCGGGAGTGGTGACTTTGGAGAACATCAAGGAGAAAGCCACCATCCTCCACACAACCATCCGCCGCGACTTCCGTATACTCAACCCACGCATCGCCATTCTCTCCCTCAATCCCAACGCCAATGGAAAGGAAGAAGAGGAGTGCATCAAACCAGCCATCGAACAATTGCAAGAGGCACACGTCCAAGCGTATGGACCATACGCGGTGGGAGACCTCTTCGGCACCAACAATTACAAAGCATTTGACGGAATCCTCGCCATGTATCACGACCAAGGTGTCACGCCATTCAAGACCATCAACGGCGGAACGGGCATCAAGTTGTTGGCAAACATCCCCATCGTATGTACATCACCCGATAATGGCACGGAGATGAACCTTGCTGGGAAGGGAAAAGCTGACGAGAGTTCATTGCGGCAAGCCATCTACACCGCCATCGACATCGCCCGCAACCGCATTACGTACGATGAGCCATACGAACACCCCCTGCCCAAGCTCTACCATGAGAAACGTGACGAGGGGGAGAAAATCCGTTTCTCCATTCCCAAGAAACACGAGAATAGCATCAAGGAGAAATAAATGAAGAAAAAATACCAAAACATGTTTTTCGCCTTTGGCGTCATCGTGCTGATAATCATGGTGACGCAACTCGACTTTGCCGAGGCTTGGCAAGGGCTGAAACATGCTGGGTATTGGTTCTTTGCCGTCCTCGCCCTCTGGGCAGTACTATACATCTTTAACACATCGGCATGGTATCTCATCATCAAGTCGGGCGAGGATGCCAACTCCAAAAAAGTTCCTTTTTGGTGGCTTTATAAAATCACCGTCAGCGGGTTCGCCCTCAATTATGCCACACCAGGGGGATTGATGGGGGGCGAGCCATACCGCATCATGGAGCTGGCTCCCAAGATTGGGACAGAGCGGGCATCGTCATCGGTCATCCTCTATGCCATGACGCATATCTTCAGCCACTTCTGGTTTTGGCTCATCGCCATTTTCCTCTATGTCTTCACACAACACGTAAGCGTGTTCATGGCAACGGTATTGACCATCATTGGCGCATTCTGCCTGTTGGGAATCTGGTTTTTCATTGCGGGGTATAGGAAGGGATTGGCGTATCGCGCCATGAACATCCTACGACATATCCCTTTCGTCAAGAAATGGGCAGCTCCATTCATCGAGAAACATCGTACACAACTCGACACCATCGACCAACAGATAGCGGCATTGCACCGACAAAACCCCAAGACTTTCGTCTCGGCGGTATTGTTGGAACTATGTTGCCGCATCCTTTCCGCCTTTGAGGTGTTTTTCATCCTCTTGCTCATCATGCCTTCTGCCAACTATCTCCAGTGCATCCTTATACTCGCCTTCACGTCGCTCTTTGCCAACCTCCTCTTTTTCATGCCCCTCCAATTAGGCGGGCGCGAGGGAGGGTTCCTCATGTCCATCAACGGATTGGGCATGACCGCCAGCGCGGGCATCTTCGTGGCACTCATCGTCCGCATCCGAGAACTGGTTTGGACGGGCATCGGCTTGCTTCTGGTGAAATTGAAGAGTTGAGATAGAGAGTCTCAAACTGTAGAATAATTGGACATTATTACATTGCTAAAATAGCCCTCAGATTCGTGTCGGTGAACGTGCGCCAAATCATTAATTTGATGGGTTTATAGTCATTAAATAGCTGCTTGACAAACTTAATCTCGAAAACAAGTCGGAAATCATTCTCATCTGCCTCTGTTACAAACTCATGCTTTGTACCGACGCGAGCCACCTCAATTAGATACAAGTCACGTATGCCTTTACCCTTGGTATAAGGCATGAAGTAATAAAGTTTGTTGAGTTTTACCGTCGATGGAAATTTTTTACCCGTAAAATATGCCCTTGCATCCTGATTGGTATAGGGCACAATATACTTATCGGGAACAAGGCATACCAACACATTCTTCGAATCATCAAAACTATTATTATCGTTACGCTTCTTTTTGACGAAGGGGTTTTGGATGATGGTAGAATTTTGTGGATATTGATTGTGCATGTCGAACATGTCAATCTCAAAAAGCTTTGGGGGCAACATTCCATGCGCAACCTTGTCTGCTTCCTCAAACTGACTTTCTTCTGGATCTTGTGCATCAATTTCATTAAGCAATCGTATCAAAGACCGACCTATGGCGAAAGCAAGATTCACAGGCACGGCATTGCCTATCTGCTTATACTGATCAAGCATATTGCCTTCAAACTTCCAATAGTCAGGAAAAGTCTGAATACGTGCATATTCGCGTACGGTTAACGGACGAGTCTCAATTGGATGACAACGCTCTGTTTGTTTTTGAGCAGGGGCGCATGTTAGGGTCAACGAAGGTTCATCCATCGATAAGCGACGAGCCATGCCTGTCTTGCCACCTCCTAAATAGAAACTACCACCCATATATTCTTTCTGTTCTTCTATAGGCAGGTCTCTCCAATCACCACCTTCTGGCACCATTGCCATCACATGAGCTTTCTTGGCAGGATAAAGTTGTCCTTCAGACTTTGGAACATCCCTATCATATAGTTCGCCACTATAGAACGCATCGCGCAGGGTCATAATACGGTGATAGGGGTCAGGCCACTTAAAACGTACTCCTCTTTGATAAATATCGTTGCGAATGGCAATTAATATCAGGCGTTCACGTTTCTGTGGAACTTGATACATAATGGCTTTTAGCACACGAGGCTCTACAAGCGTATAACCCAATTCTTTGATGGCATTACGGATAATGTCCAATGTCTTACCTTCCTCATGAGAGAGTAAGCCCTTGACATTCTCACCCATAAACACCTTGGGTTGAATCTCACGAACGGCACGTGCCAATTCAAAAAACAATGTACCACGTGTATCATTCAATCCACCTTTCTTACCAGCGTATGAGAATGCTTGACATGGAAAGCCACCTGAAAGAAAATCTACCTTTCCTCTCAACGGGGTAAAGTCCACTTGATGAATGTCACCTTCAAGCACATTCCACTCAGGGTGATTGAGCCTCAAAGTCTTGCAAGCCATTGCATCTATTTCATTCAACAACACATGACGAAAACCTGCCAACTGCATTCCAAGAGCCAAACCACCAGCACCAGCAAATAGTTCCACAGATGTGTAATCTCGTAACGGAGCAACATGATACTCTTCATCCCAATTGGTTTCGAGCATCATTCTCACTGGCTCGACATCAGTCAGTTCTTCCATGTAAAAACCTTCCTTACCTTTCTCGTTCTTGTGATATGGATATATACCATTCTCCCCCCACTTCTGAGCTGTAGCAAGTGAAGTTCCCGTGAGATCGGCTAAATTTGTTGCAGATAAGAAAGTCATTGCTTAGAATTTATCAAAACCTTCGTATGTTTGGAATGCAAGCAAGTATAGGCTCTTGTAGAAGTTTGTCTTGTCTAACTCATCATAAACCGTGTTTTGCAACTTCGCCGATTCGTCTTCTGCAATCACGTCATCAAGAATATCTGGCAAGGCTTTGCACAACTTAAAGAATGCGTCTTTATCACCAAAAACTATTTCATAAAACTTATCTAAAGAAACGCGAAGAATACGGTCGTGAGAGTAATGGTGATGGTCAACGGTCACGCTCCAATTGCGTTTCTGAGAACGCTTTGCAATCACCTCTACGAGCATACAAGTAGCTTTGTCGTCTTCAAGTATTTTGTTTTGCATCTTCATATAAGTCTTCTGAGAACTTGAAGAATTCATCGTGTTATGCTTATTCTTCATTTCGACGTATATGTGCAATTGATCATTCAACACGTCAAAACCACCCTTGTCGCCATTAGCGGGAACCTCCCAACTATTCCCAGCAAGTTTAAACAGGTATTGGTGGAAATAACCAATGCGATTGTTGTTGGTCTTGTCAATCTGGCGAATACATTCAGACTCAATAGTTTGAGCCATTGTCTGTCCGTAAATTTTCGAGTCAAAAGTAAGCTTAATGGGGTCAATGATATTTTTGTTAAACTCCTTCAAGTTTATACTACGACGATATTGCAACACCGTTGCCTTTACGTGATTATAAATATCTTCGTCTGTAACGAAACCAAGATTGTATTTCTTCATGATGAGTTGTTTTGGGTTACAAAGTTAATCATTATTTCTGAAATAGATGTAGGTTGTTTTGGTAAATACACATAATTTGATGATAAAACATGTTTTGCCACATTGCCACTTTGCCACTTTGCCACATTAAGGACGTGGAAGTGTGCAAAGGGCAAAAGGATGGTTACAG
>JAFYZV010000225.1 GCA_017548525.1 Prevotella sp. | reverse complement strand
CTCCAATGTGCAGCTTGACGTGGATTGCAAGCGGTTGAAGGCTGACAATAGCGGTGCTGGCAAGTTGAAAATTAGCGGTACTGCCGACGAGGTGAAGATAGAAGGTAGCGGCGTGGCTAAGGTTAACACGTCGGAACTCAATAAGATTTGATAGTATAGTTTTTGTCCCGAATTAGAGAATTAGAGAATAATACTCCATCATACTTGATTTTTTAATTCGGGATAAAAAACCATTTATTGACTATAATGTCGCCAGAGGAATTCCAGAAAGAGGCTGTCCGCTTGCGCCCACGTTTGATGCGCCAAGCCCAAATGATGCTCAATGGTAGCGCGGAGGCGGAAGACATCGTGCAAGATGCGATGCTCAAACTCTGGTTCCTTCATGACAACCTGCAAAAACCCATCGATGCGCTTGCCTCGGTTCTCGTCAGAAACCTCGCCATCAGCCACCTGCGGAAACGCCGCATACCCATTTCTCTCTCTCAAATCGACATCGTGGACGAGGCTTCTGATGAACGACAAGACGAGCGCATCGACCAATTGATGAGCTTGGTGGATTCCCTACCGCCGTCGAAGCAAATCATCCTTAGGATGAAGGACATGGAAGGGATGGACTATCAGCAAATCTCCACCCTCACGGGAATCAACGAACCCACCCTCAGAAAAACCCTCAGCCGCACACGCCACACACTTCGCATACGTCTGATTGCGGCTCTCTCTGCCCTTGTTGCCCTCGTATTGGTGGCAACCTTCACTCTCCGCATCTACCAAGACTATCAATTGCGCCGCCAGTATGAGGGGTCGTATGTTATCATCGGCGGTCAGCGTAACGATAATCTTCGGCAGATACGCCCACAGATTGAGCAGACGCTTGCTGAGGCGCGGCGTATCGAGCAAGAGTCATTGCCGCAAGCCGCCATGGAAGAGATTGAAAATGACCTCTTGCAAAGCATTGATGACCCTGAGGAGAGGCAGCGTATCAAACAATTCTTAAATGATTAATGCCGTATGAAACAGTTATTTCTCACAATTGCCATGACACTCTTCTTGTCGCTTGGCGCATATTCCCAAAACAAGATAGACCAACTCGTGGAGACCTATTCCACGCTTGGGTCAAGCACGTTTACATCGATAGTGGACAGAAACCAACAGACACGGAAAGTGCAAAAAGTGGTAAAGACGCTCACTATCAAGGGGAAACTTGCGTCGGAACTGAAAAAGGCATTCAAGGAGGAGGCAGAAACTGGCACGTTCCGAGAGAGCCACCAAGACGAGGAAGAGACCTATATGCTGACCGTGGAACGCCCCCAGCAGTCGCGTCTCTATATGTTGCACCTCAGCGGAAGCACGGCTTATCGGACGGGGAAGTGTACCATCATCGTCAAGATCAAGGATGTAAGGTGAAATCATACAATACATCCGTTATGAGTATAGGTATGGGCTACTATCGTTTTCCCATATAGAAAACGGTATGTTCCCATATAGAAACCATCGTTTTCACATACGGAAAACGTTTTAGTGCCATACGCAAGCTGCCAGATAGTGGCTTTTAGGTTACTAACAAACTCATACAACTCTTTTTCCCTATGCCATCCTTGGCATGGGAAAAGGTGCCAATAGCCCTCGGTCGTGATGTTTTTCACATGCTAAAGAATGGTATTTTGCGGATTTCTTCATATCTTTCCTCTAAAGAAAAGCAAATTCTTTATCACAACTGGCTTATAATTGCCGAATTTTATCTATATTTGCATCTGCCAAGAAAAGGTATAATGCTTCTTGGCGAGTGTATTGGGATTTTTCATGAAGAATGATATGAAGGGAATATAAGGATTATGGCAAAGAAAATTGTTGCGAGGGATATCAAGGAGGGTCATCCCTTGGATATGGCATCATCGACAGATATGTATTATGCCAATGTGGGTAACAAGTTGTTGAAAGAGGCATTGGGACTTCATGTGTCATGGTCATTGTCGCCCACCGAATTGCACGACGTGGTGGTCAAGGTTGTCCTTTACTTCGAGGACATCATTTGCGACGGAGGGCTTTGGAGGGCATTCGTCAATAAACATCAAGAACTTTATGGCAAGCCGTTGCCCTTCTATGACGTGGAAGGGGAGTATTTTGCCGATGAACCCCATGTGGAAGACATCCGTTTGTTGATATGGGATGCGCTTTCAGGGCAGAATCTGGGTGAGATAGTACACCCCGAGGAGGATGTGATCATGGACTTGGCAGACGTTTTCTATGAGGTGTTGGAGGCAGAATTTGAGAATGCCCCCATCAATGAGGACATGAAACGTTACTACGAGGAGGCGGCATTCATGGATGATTTCGTTCAGATGCGCTATGCCCTCCAGTGGTTATTCGCCAATTGTTACATAACAAGGCATGAACAGAATGAAGAGTATTTCATAGAATATCATGATAGTCTTACCAAGATGTTTCAAATGGATGAGGAGGACAATCGTGCCATTTATGCCTCCACGAATCAGGTAATCTTCAAGGCGAAGATAGGGATGTTGGCATTGCTTCCGCAGGAATGGCTCGCCTTGTTGATGGAGGCAAACGGCAATTCCCATCATGCAGAGACGTTAAGGGCGGTGGAGTTTCGTGACTATCAGGTTTTTCTCTTGGATAGATACGATGACCAGACCATACGGTTAAAGAGTATGGATGATGAAATCTTGTCAATCCGAAAGGAAGGGTATGGTCATTTCAACACCGACACTTTAAAGGATGTGGAGGGCTGTGTCGCCTCGTTTGTTCGTTATAAGGGTGAATGGCAGCCTAATGGCATGACCTCTTGGGGGCAATACGGGAAGTCGTTTGAGGAGGGAAAGGAGAAATGGGCTCGCTATAGGAGTGGTTTCTCCGAGAAGAACTTCAAGAAAATCATGAAGAAGACGGGTGGAAGCCCCTTGGTATATCTGCATGACGGCGAGGAGGTTCGTCGCTTCATGATGGACGGGATTGGCATTCCCAAACATTTGATGCAACCATCGAGATTAGACGATGAGAAAGAAATTGTGGCTTGGGTACCCAATTGCGACGATGGACCTTTCTTCAGCTTTGGCAGCACCTCTGCTATCTGCGACCCGCGCAACCCCTTCTATGTCAAGGATGAGAAAGGGGAAGACAGCTTGGAGTTGATAGTCGATCCCGAATTGTCGGAAGATACGATGGCTCGTTATCTCATAGAACATGGCATGGTACCCGATGCCTCCTTTGACGACAGAAGGGGTAAGGAACGTGGAAAGCAATTGGCGCAGGAAAACCTGGACTTCATTGCCCGCAGCTTCCGCAGAAGTTATTATTGATATGATAGATGATTAGATGACTTCGAGATAGAAACTGACGGGACGAAAGCCATCGTTGCAACTGATCATCGCACTCATGGGATTCTGCATCCAACCATCGTAGAAGTTACCTTCGCCACGGGCAAGAGCCTCAACGAACCCCCGCATGGATTCCCATGCGGAAGGGCATAAACCTTGGGGTGGTTTGCCGTCAATGGAAACCCATTGCTCGCCCATGCTTACATCACACGTATGCTCTATGGGGTTTTCATATTGTTCCATCAAGTCGGCGTAAACCGTTTGGCGCATGGCGGTGATTCTGACTTTGTTCATCGTTTTAAAGCTTTTTGTTGAATAGACGGTATTTCAGTGATTGGAAGTCACTTATTTCTAAACTCCCTAAACATTTGGTTTGGGTTGCGGATGTCAGCGCATCATAATTCTTATAGACGGATTGCGAAATGGATAATAACAGTTTGTTGCCTTTAACCAACCACCACTCTTCTTCATCCTTTGCCCCTATCTGCCCATTGGATATGACAGTTACACGATAATATCCATCTATCTCGGACAGTTTATTGATGTGTAGCTTAAAGGGCCACAATAGCCGACGCACTTCTATTTGCCCATTCCAAACGACAATCTGTTTATATGATGAGAGGAAAGTTAAAAGAATCATCACGCAGAATGCCGAAATGAAAAGCATGAATACAACTACCTTAAATGGGTTTTTGTCGAAAAGACACACGGCAATTGGACATAATGTCATGATTCCCCAGAAACCAGCTATTCCCCACAAATAGGGTTGGCGATATAACGATACTACTCCTGTATACGCATATTTGGAATAAAAACCCTTGTTAGGTAATAGTATTGCTTTCTTAAGAGCAGCATAGTTTGAATAAGATTCGGAAGATATGCTAACGATGCGCTCACCATTCCGCATGAGTTGGAGTATTTCCTTGTTTCTTATTGTGTTGATTTGCGCGTGATCAAACTCAGTAAACCAATAATGATGTTTAATGATTGGCAAAAAAGCATGTTTTACTTCCAATCCATCAGATAAAATAGTGATAGTTTTCAATGTACATAGCCAACCTAATAATACGACCAACACGATGATGCCTATGCAGACGACTACAAGCCACGATATAGATACGGGAATCGCCAAGGATAAGACACCGAGTGGCAATAAGACGATTGAGTTCCTCAGATATGTCTTGCTGAATGTCGATTTCATTTCCCCCAAACGCCCAAAAAGGTCAATGAAAGCTCACAACCTAATAAATATTATTGGTTGGCAGTTTTGAAAATACTATGATTTAGGGACTCTTTGTATTTTTCGTATAACTTCCATCCCAACACATCATCTTCCCATTCGTGGCTGTAAAGCCTTGCCATCATGGGTACTTTGATCTTCTTAAGACCGTACTTGAATAGTTCTGCTTGCTGAGGGGAAATCCGAAACTCAATCCATGTTGAATAATAACTGCCAGTAAAGTTGCACTTTCGGGAACCGTTTGCCCGTCCAGTAAGAACCAACTCTTCTCCATTCATCATTGTCAATTCAACTTTAGGATATTTGGAGGTGTATCGGTTAAAATCTTTCGATGCAACCATAACCCATAGACGAGCAGAGTTTTGCACTGCCTCAATATCCATAAGAAGCCAATCGTATGGGTCTTCTGTGAATAAGAATTGAGCATTGGCACGTGGTATGAACAAAGTCATCAATACCACCAATAAGGATGTAATCTTATGTTTCATATTATCAGTTTTATTTGTTTGTCATCGGCAAAAATATAACAAAAGTCTTATATGGTAGCGGGGTTTTCCCTATTTTGTTGTAGGGCTTTCCCTATGCTCTATCAAATCGGCGTAAACTGTTTGGCGCAAGGCGGTGATTCTGACTTTGTTCATCGATTCTTGGTTTTGAATAGGCGATACTGTAATAAGTTTTTTACAGTTCCTGAATTAAAAGTGAATGTTGAATGCAATTATGATAATAGCATATCGTATTGTTTTGAGTCTTGGCTGAATTGGTTACAAATTTAGATAAAAATCTGGGATTTATAAGCCAGCCGAGATAAAAATGTGACAAATTGCCCCGAGTTGGGCCTTTTGCTTAAGAAATCAAGGCGCACATACGCCCAATCCTAATCTTTCCGTGCTCCAAGTCACAATTGT
>JAFYZV010000224.1 GCA_017548525.1 Prevotella sp. | reverse complement strand
TGATTTCGGTGTCCTTGACATAGATGAGCAGCCAGTTGGGCGTGATGTGGCACTCACGGTAGCCCTCGTAGTCGCCATGCAACAAGTGGTCATGGTTCTTTTCGGGCAGAGGCTAGCCATCAAGCAGTTTGCCGATAATCTCGTTGAGTAGGCTTTCGTCCATGCCACGCTTGCGAGCTTGTTTCAAGTCTCGCAGATAACGCTTGGTGAGTTTGAGAGAGAATTTTGCCATTGCCACCTACAGATTGCTGACCAACTTCAAGTAGTCATCCATCGAACCCACCTCAATGACATCCTTTCCCTTGCGGGCATCCTCAATGACCTTCATCGTGGCATCGTTCAGACAATCGCCAGTCTCAGGGTCGTAGAGACGGGGCTTGGCCGTGCGCTTGCGCTCTATCTTCCAGCCCATCTTCTTGGCCATCGTCTTGAAGAAACTCACATCAGCCTTCGGCACGGTCAGCGTGAATGTGTCGGGAGTTAATTTCGCTGTTGTTCCCATCATAATCTTTCTGTTTTATGTTCTATGTCGTCAAAGGTACAAAGAATTTCCGAAACTCCTTCATCTTTGCCCCACCTTTTAAATATATTAGGGAAATCGGGCATCTTCACATGTGCATACATACAGACAATACCCAGATTTATTTCTGATTCTCATTATTTTTGTTTACTTTTGCATCTTCAAAACAAAAAAGAATCAAAAACTGAGTTTTTTATGAACATCAAAAGAATCATGATATGCGGCATGGTGGGCTTCGCCGCAATGACGGCATGGGCGCAAGAGCCGATTCCCACCTGCCCGATGACACATTTACTCTCCCTCAATGGCGTGTGGCAGTTCAAATACGTGGATGGAAATGAGTTGGGACGCGACACATTGTTCAGTTCCCCTGCCTACGATGCGAGTGGTTGGCAAGGCATCCGTGTGCCAGGCAACTGGCAGACGCAAGGCTTTGAGGAGCCCATTTATGGCGGCAAACTCACCCCAGGATATGGCTTGTATCGCCAAGCGTTCCGTCTCGACAACTCTTTCAACACCAGCCTTGTTTACGTTGCCTTTGACGGAGTGGAGAATGGTTTCACCTTTTACATCAATAGCAAGAAAGTAGGAACGTTCAATAGTGCTTTCAACCGTTGCATGTTCGACATCTCGAAATACGTGAACTACGGCGGTCCAAACATGATTGCCGTGAAAGTGAACAAAACACAATCCCCTGGTTATCAATTCGACACCAATGATGACTGGTCGCTTACGGGCATCTCACGTAGCGTTACCATCTACGCCATCCCCGTGACGCACTTTGAAGACATCACCATACGTACTTCGTTGACTGACACCCTTGCAAAGATAGACCTCGGCTTCAAGAACTTCGCCATCAAGAAGAATGTCACCGTGACCATTGATGGACAGTTGGTTGATGCGGAGGAGAACGTGGTGGCATCATTCCGTGACCTCAAGGAAAACAATTGTTCGTTGGAACTGAACGACTACCATCCTTGGACGGCAGAGACACCTTATTTATATACATTACAACTGCAACTCAAGGAGAATGGTCGCCCCGTACAAAGCTACTATCAGAAGATTGGGTTACGGGAGGTGAGTTGGAATAACGCCGTATTGCGCATCAACGGCACCCCCGTTAAACTCCGTGGCATCACGCATCATGATGAGTCACCCTACACGGGTCGCGCCATCTCTGACGATGAAATCCTGACCGACTTAAAGATGATGAAGGCGGCAAACATCAACATGATCCGCACGTCGCACTATCCTCCCAAAGAACGGTTGATAGAACTATGCGACTCGATGGGCTTTTACGTTATTTGCGAGGTGCCTTTCGGCTATGGCGACAACCTCTTGGACAAGCCGCAGATGCTCGAGATCTTGAAAGAAAGAGCCTACTACACGGTCAAGAGAGACAAAAACCACCCCTCCGTTATCATCTGGAGCGTGGGCAACGAGAACCCTGTGACGGAGAACGGATTGGCAACAGGTAGGTATGTTCATGAGTTAGACCCCACCCGCCCCTATCTTTTCCCATCGACACACAAGCCTTTCAATCAATTGTTGGATAAGAAATACGATTTCATTCCCTTGTATTCATGTCATTATCCCACGCTTTCCGAAGTGAAAACATGGCCTAAACAACTCAATCACGCTTTGGTAAACACCGAGTTTGCCCATGCTTTGGGTACAGATTTCGGGCAGATGCAAGACATCGTGGATGAGTGGTACAAGCATCCACAATTGGCTGGTGGTGCCGTATGGGAGTTTGCCGACCAAGGAATCCAACGGGTGAATGAGGAAATAGTGAACCGTGACAAGCCAACAGATTATGCTTGGGCATCCCGTTCCATCTATTATGACACAGAGGGAATCCTCGGTACAGATGGTGTGGTGTATGCCGACCGTACCCCAAAGACCAACTATTACCAAGTGAGAAAAGTCTACTCGCCCGTGAAAGTCACCACCGAACACAAAGGCGATAACATCATCCTGACCTTGGAAAACCGCTATGATTTCACAGACCTCAGCCAAGTGAAGGCAGAACTGGTATTCTATGCTGACGGTCAGCAAGTGAACACCACGCCCTTACCTTTGAAATGCAAACCCCATCACTCCGTGTCATTCAATATCGCCCCGCCGAAAGAGTTGTCTCCCACATCGTTCCATTATTACGTCCTGACGTTGAAAGACGCACAGGGAGAGGCCTTCTGTGAGAAGAGCATCCGCATAGAAAATGAAAAAGTAAAAATGAAAAATGAAGAATCGGCTGGCGCAAATGATTCTCAATCCAACAATTCATCATTCTTCATACTTCATTCTCCATTAAAGAACAAGGTCAAAGTCAAGGCTTCGGATGTAGAGCAATACATCAAGAACACGCTCATGGCACGTGTGGGAAAGAAGCCAACAATGTGCCAGACGGCAACACTTGCTGGCAGCCAAGGCAAGAATCACCAATTATGGGAAAACCATCTTTTGCCTTGTACGAAAGTGAGCGTGGAGAAAATCAACAAAGACCTATTCCTGGCTCATGTCATCTTCGACGCAGGAACGACACAATTCATTGACGGGACGATAGAGATAGCCTATTCTAACGGCTCTCCATCACACATTAAATACGACCTCATGGCACATGGAGACGGCGAGGCAGTGGAGACGGGACTTGCCATCAAGACCAACGAGAAGTCGGGAAACATCCGTTGGGTAGGCAAAGGTCCCTACGCTTGCTATCCTGGCAAGAACGAATTGAGTGAGTTTGGCGTGTGGGGCCTCAACAGCAACGACCTTTATTTCCCAGGCAACCGCGAGGAAGTGGAATGTCTGTTGTTCACAGACATCCTCGCCAAGGGCTTCGCCATCATCCCCGAGACCTCCAAGAATGTTGCCGTGGAGCGTTATCCCGACGGCATTGTCATTAGTCATAATGCCCATGTTGCATCGCCCTTCAACAAGAACATCTGGCCAACGGGAACGGTACAACTCGATGGACATAAGATCGAGGGGGCTTTCTCCCTTTGTCCACAAGGCTCCAACTGGGACGAGCCTTTCCGCAATCTATTTGGCGAACCGACAAAAGCAATCAAGCCTTTCAATCCCTTCTATCATTCTTACGACCAGTGATTTAGTTCATAGTTCATAATTCATAGTTCATAGTTTTCAGATAATGCGAAAGAACATTTCTATATATGTGTGGGTCATGTTATTCCTATTGTCATGGAATCTCCCCACTCACTCCAAGAATATCGTGTGGTACGACGGGAAGACTCCCATCACGTTCACCAAGCAAGCGAAAGTGTCGCCCGTGGTGGATATTGCCCTCGACATGTTTGTCGATGACATGCAAGCGGTTACGGGCAAGAAGGCACACGATAAGAAGAACGGCAAGATTGAGATATACCAACTCGACTTGTTGACCAACAAGGAGTTCAAGAAACTGGAACGTACAAAGATGCCCTACGAGAGCATCATCACCAAGAAAGACGCCTTCCATATCGGTTGCCACAAAGACAAGATTATTGTCATCGGTAGCAACGGGCGAGGTACGGCATACGGCATCCTTGAACTGTCACGTCTCGCTGGGGTGTCGCCATGGATATGGTGGGGTGACGTGGTACCGTGCCATCGGAGTGCCCTCACGATAAGCGACACATATAGTACCACGCAGTCGCCGTCGGTGGAATACCGTGGCATCTTCATCAACGACGAAGACTGGAGCCTTCGCGAATGGGCACATGAACGGATGGATACACATCTACCCAAGGGGAGCATCGGTCCTCGCACATACGAAAAGGTGTTTGAACTGATGTTGCGCCTCCGTGCCAATACCATTTGGCCAGGGATGCACACGGGTACGACGGCTTTCTTCAAGGTGAAGGGCAACAAAGAGATGGCTGACAAGTTCGGCATCTATGTCGGCTCATCCCATTGTGAGCCATTGCTGCGCAACAACGTGGACGAATGGAACGAGAAGAAGCGTGGCGACTATAATTTCATCACGAACAAACAGAACGTATTGAACTATTGGGCAGAACGCATAGACGAGACCAAGGACATGGATGCACTCTATACCATCGGTATGCGGGGCATACACGACGGTTCGATGCAAGGCGTGAAGACCATGGAAGAAAAGACGAAGGGGTTACAAGCGGTCATCAATGAGCAGCGCAAACTCTTGGCTTCTCGCACAGGACGGAACGTGAAGGAGATTCCACAAGTGTTCATCCCTTACAAAGAGGTTTTGGAAATCTATGAAAATGGATTGTACGTGCCAGATGATGTCATGCTGATGTGGTGCGATGATAACTATGGCTACATGACTCGCCTATCCGATGAGGAGCAACAGAAACGTTCTGGTGGTGGTGGCGTGTATTATCACCTTAGCTATTGGGGACGGCCTCACGACTACCTATGGCTCACCACCACGCAACCAGGCCTTATCTACAACGAGATGAAGACGGCATACGACCACAACGCCCGTCGCCTATGGATTGTCAACGTGCATGATCCCAAAGTGGCAGCATACGACCTCTCACTCTTCCTCGACATGGCATGGGACATCCATAGTGTCCGACACGATAACATCCAAGAACATCTATGTCGATGGTTGCAAGAGCAATTCGGCGAAGTGGAAGGGAAACTGCTGCTTCCTGCCATGACGGAGTTCTATCGCCTCACTGCCATCCGCAAGCCTGAGTTCATGGGATGGAACCAAGTGGAACTCGACAAAAACAAATACGACCGTGGATGGTCGCCCATAAGCAACACACCGTTTAGCGTGACCGCTTTTGGCAACGAGCGTGAGCGATACATGGAAGATTACGAGAAGTTGAAAGAAGAGATTAACAAGGTGGAGAAAATGATCCGTCCCGAACTGAAAGATGCTTTCTTTGCCGCCATCAAATACCCCGTCTATTGTGCCGCCGCCATGACATTCAAGCAATTGGAGTCGCAAGAGGCAAGGGAGATAGCACGCCCAGAGTCATTCCACCACGACGATGAGGCGATGACTTCCGCCGTGAGGAGCGTCCAGGCTTACCAAGAGATTGCCCGCCTCACCGATTACTATAACAACAAGATGGCAAACGGCAAATGGAAAGGCAACATGTCAATGGCTCCCCGAGACCTCTATGTGTTCAATCCCCCCACCCTGCCCGACCGAATCTCCAAGGAGGAGATGGCGAAGTTCACGAACATCGAACCCTACAACTGCCAACTGAAGACAGACAATTGCATTGTCCGCAATGCCTGTGACTATACCCATGCGACAGAAAATGTCTATGCTGTGGACCTGTTGGGACATAGCATGAAAGCCGTCTCCCTGCCTAAAGGAGAGGAACTGACCTATCAGTTCAACATCACCAAGGGCGGCGATGCCGTATTGCGTTTGGCACTCATCCCCACGCAAGCCAACGACAGGGGCGACATCCGCTTCTCCGTTACCATCGACGACCGCGACCCCGTAGTGTTCTCACTCAAAGAACCCTTCCGTTCGGAACGGTGGAAACAAAACGTCCTGCGCGGTCAAGCCATCCGCGAACTGAAAACACACCTCACTTGGGGAACGCACACGCTCAAAATCAAGGCTATCGATGACCATATCCTCATCGACCAGTGGATGGTGGACAACAACCTCGACCGCCAATTCTATGTCTTTCCCATCAAGCCAGCGATGTGAATGGCTCTATCATGCCATCCATGATTCATTTTGAGACAGATTTTGAATGATTTCTCGCCATCAGGAGACTCTCATTCATGACGTATAAGACGTATAATATGCAAAGGACATTGAAGTATGCGAACAAAGATTTTGAGGTTAATTCGCTAATAAGGATATAGAAATCACTCAGAGAGCAATTTGCAAATCATATATAGTTCTGATGGAAATAAGAATGTGGTAAACTGTACGTATATTGGTATTTATACGTTTGTCTATTTATGTATTCGATGCAAAAACCATATTCAAAATAGAAAATCATCTCGGCCCCAAGAATTTATCACCATTCAGATGTATCATGTGGTCAGGCACTTCTGCAAGCCATATTTCGGTTTCCCATGCAAGTAGTTCAGAGAATTTTTTATATGTCTTGAAGTCTAGGAAGGCTGTTACAAATATCATACCAGATTTAACTCCACTCGTCATTGTAGTAATTTCTTGGATACGTTTTGGATCCATAGGACCAACCGAAGTTACTGCTTCAATGAAATATATCCAATCTTTATCTGCACGATAGAGAACCACATCGGGCATTTTATCGTGAAGTGTAATCTTAAACCCAAGTTCTTTGAGCCGATCTTCTTACTTAACAAGATCCTTTTGAATGGTATCACCAACGTACAGGCATTCTGCATTGGGGGCAAAACGAGGAGCGAACTCCTCAATAATAGCCTTCTGGAGTTGGTTGTGTTTGCCGGTACTGAAAGTAAAATCCTTACCATTAATTCTAACGGGCATTTTTTTCATCTCCTTTTTTGAAGCGTAGATTTCCATCAAACTCTGATGATTCTTTTTGAACGCTTTTAGTGGCTTGACAGTGTTTATCTTGCGCAGAATTTCCAAGAACTCAGCAGTTAGCCTATACCGATATTCAGGACTGTTAGTAGCCTTATTATTATCTTCCACGATAGCAGCTGTGCGAAAATGATGAAGAGCTTGCTTTCGAAAAGTCTCACGAGAGTTTTCAGCATAGCTCACTCCGTAGTTTTTGTTGGCAAAAGCTATGATGTCGTGTATTCTAAGCCATTCATTTGTTGCTTTTGTCCACTTTGTGGTCTTTTTAAGATTGGCCATACCAAGAATTGTCAAGACACATATATCTGCCTGCTGTCTTTTAGGCATACCAATATCTATGAGCAACTGTCTAACTCTATCTATCTTATCCATCTGTTTACTATTTTATCACAATTTTGTTCTGTCAGTTCCATGCCAATCAATTCACGTCCCATTTTACGAATGGAATCCTTTGATGGTACTGGCATCAGGTTAATCTCTGTTGAGTTTACCTGAGTCGAACCATTAAGGATTCTATAATAAGCATCGTAAAGTGAAGAATTGAGCAAAACAAACAAACCATAAGCTACTTCTGGATTGTCGCATTTAATATAATTAATCTTGTTCTGTGTGCTGATATACTTATATTGACTATGATCTGCTTTCAGATAAATGCCACATTGCAGGCGGCGCCTTTCTTCTTTTGATGTAAAGCGTTTTACGAACAGGTAATCTGTATTTTCCTGCAAATAGCCCGACTTGTCTGTTACAATATATTCCGCTTCACGGCCTACTGGCCATGATACTCGTCCGTTTTTGATATGATGCGAATAGAATAGCGGGTATGAACCATCCTCATCGTTATCGCGCAATACTTCTCTTGTACGGAAATCTACAATTAATCCTGTACGCATTCGTAAGTTGTCAGATTCTAATGTATTGGGTTGGCTATTGACGCGTGAAAGAATCTCTGCCTCCTCCTGACTCGTAACAAGAAAAACGAACTGATTAGGTGCAACGATGGTGTTATAATCAACATCGTAATACCTGACATCGGCAAAATCAGAAGTTTCGCTTGACGACATCCTGACGTATTGTGGTTTTTCCCTTGTTTTCTTTACCTTGATAATCATTGTTTCCTGCAAAACCGATTCCCCGTCAAAAACCTTATCTCGACTGCCGAAAATATGGATGTTAGTAATAACACAATAACGGAACAAGTATTTGCGAAAACGTTCAAAATATGCTCCTGATGTCCATGAACGTGGAATGATATATACCATTTCCTCACCATCTTTCAGGTTATTGATGCCCATTGCCCAGAAAAGGAAATACAAATTAGGTGCACCATAGCAGACTTCAGACATTGCGAGGGCTTCAGGTGCGTCCTTGGCAATCTTCAGATAAGGTGGGTTGCCGATAATCATATCAAACCTCTCAGCTTCTTTTTTGTAGAGGTCTGCACAAATGAAATTCTGCGAAGTCAGGTAGTTATCAATCCTTATCTCATACTCTATATCTAAAGATCTTTTTATATTCTCCAAGTTATCTGCTAAAGTAGGAAGAACCTTCGAATCATTCTCATAACAGATTACAGAAATTGCTCCTCTATAGCCGCAATCTCTAAGCCGTTCTACCAATGCTATTGTCAGTAGACCTGTTCCTGCTCCAGCATCAAGTAGTTTTAAAGCTGGCTTAGAATAATCTATAGTAAATAGTGAAGCCATAAACTCAGCCGTCTTTCGTGGTGTGAAGAATTGGCCATATTTCTTTCGTTCTTTCTTAGGGATAGACTCTACGAAAGCTGAAGTAACATTATATGCTATATTTAGAATAGTACTAACAGACATAACAACAATTATTTGTTCGCAAAGATACATATTTTTTTCGTTAACTAAACGCTTTTGCATAAAATTACACATTATTCAATTGAAAGGTATTCTTTAGCATATTCATACTATCAACTAATAGCAATAATAAACAAGGAAAGCTGCTTTTCTTCAATGTCTTGGATTATTTAAGGCTATGGGATTTTCAGCACCAAAATAGCAAATCCCCTTTCCTACTTCAAGAGCAAGATTGCAATTGAAAGTCGGGGACATGTTGTTTCTTATATGATTGGTGATTCCTACAACATCATACACCTGCGAGGTGGAAATAAGATATAAAAAATACATTATAGAAATTTAGTTTTAATATTATCCCCTACTAAATCTGTATTAAATTCTTGAAAACAAGTGAATTACACAATTATTTTATCCTACTTTATTCCTATAAATTTACTACTAATCCCCTACCTATTATAGTTCATCATTCCAAACAGACTATTACTTTGCACGTCATAAACCAATACTTTGTAGCATACAAACCAAATATTTAGCTGCCCTAAACCTATGCTTTACGGTTTATAAACCTATGCTCTATACCCTTCAAAACCTATGCTTTATAGCCTATAAACCTATGCTCTACTACCTTGAAACCTATGCTTTATAGCCTACAAAAGCAATGCTTTACACAAAATAAAGCTCACATCTGTTTCAACTTGGATTCAATGAGACTCATTATGTTCGCTTAAC
>JAFYZV010000223.1 GCA_017548525.1 Prevotella sp. | reverse complement strand
TGTGCATAGTAACATTATCTTACAACGATAAAGACAAAGTGGCAAGCGAAAAATTGGCTGCGCTACTAAGTACGGGGCTTTTTGTTCAGCTTAATAGACAAGAAGATCTCGATATAGATTATACAGACTCCAAACTCTACGAGAACAGCGCTCCTCTGTCTGATGAAAAGGAATTCTATTCCCCTGAAGAGCTAAGAGAGATGCTTGTCAGCGATCTTAACGAGATATATGGAGTGAAGGATGCAGTATAGTTATCATATTAAGCCTTTGGCTGTTCAGAAAGTAAGGTCGTTCTATCGGAACGTCCTTTTAAATTATCCGAACACATATTCCTATGATGATATGCTCAGGTACATCAACAATACCGTTGATGCTATTTATGGCATAGAACATTCGCTATTACGCCGCCAACCAACGATAAAGCGATGGCAGAATTGGCACATGGCTCATGCCGGGAATTGGTACTATGCCTATTCCATCGACGGTGATACGATTACCATTCATGATGCCTGCCATCAGCAAAACATGCATGACTGACATCCCTCAATCCCCCATTCCCCCATAAACAGGACAATGCGCTCGACCTCTGGATTCCCGACCTTGGTCGCCTACCCGTAGCCTTTCGCTTGCTACCGAAGAGACGCAAAAACATTAAAAAACATAATATGATCACAATACGGGGTGTGTCAAGATAGTTTTAAGGAAAGGGCAAAAGCATTATATGAAGGGCTTTTGCCCTTTCTTTATTTACTTGTTTTTCAGATGATTATTGGCTGCGGCACAACGATAAAATATTAACATAATTTATTGTATTCTCCTTGCGCAATATTTGCATATATGGAAATAATTTTGTAACTTTGTAGTGTAGAAATACGATGGTTGTCAAGGGGTTTTATCCGCTGGCTCTGCGACAATAGACCAAGAGATAGCAGCGGAAAATTAAATTAACCACTAAAATTTTTTAGTATTATGCCTACATTTTACAAATTGTACCAGGACAAGCGCGAGGGGAGCAAGACCGAGGGGAAGTGGTATGCCAGGGCGAAATGCTTGGGCTACTGGGACCTTGAGAAGCTTGCCGACCACATCCAGGACAACGTGAGTGCGAAGAAATCGGATGTTATCGCCGTGCTCAGGGAGTTAGTTGTTGTGATGGCGGAAGCCTTCGACGCTGGCTATGGTGTGCGACTGAATGGATTCGGACGTTTCAAGGTGGGGTTGAAGACGGAGGCTGCCGACAGCGCGAAGGAGTTCACCGCCGCGAAGAACATCGTGGGAAGCCGCATCAACTTCCAGCCCGAGACGCATTGGAGTGCCGCCAATGGCAACATCCGCACCAACCCGTTCACCACTGGCCTCAAGGTGCAGGAGTACGGTGAGTACAGCGTTGAGGATGAGGATGAGGAAGAAGGAGAGGGAGATTGAAGATTGAAGATTAAGGGCGCACTACGTGCGGAAGTGAGTCAAAATTGAATCAAAAATTGAATCAAAATAAGCATTCAACTCTGAACTCTCAACTCTCAACTCTGAACTTTGAACTCTGAACTATGAACTAAAAAGGCGTGTCACAGCGATTGTGTCGCGCCTTTTTTGTTGGTATTAATCATTGGTTTGTATGATGTAAACCATAGCTCCGTATGCTACCATGAAATCAGAATGCCGCTGGAATGTGGAATGTCATGGGCTTTTTTGTGATGGGATGGAAAAACTCGATGCGCTCGGCGTGTAAATAGAGGCGGTCAGACCGCTTTCCATATAGTCCGTCGCCGACGATGGGATTGTCTAAACCCATGTGGTGGGCGCAATGAACCCGCAGTTGGTGGGTGCGTCCTGTATGGGGGAAGAGCATGATGCGACGCTCGTCGAGCATTCGGTATTCCGTGACGGCGGTTTTTCCATCCGTCAAGTTTACTTCCTGGTATGGCTCGTTGAAAGGACTGGGGCGCAAGGGGAGCGAGATGGTTCCCTCCCAACGGTCTTTGGGCATTGGTTTGGAGAGGATAGCCACGTATTGTTTCTTCACCAATCGTTGCTCAAACTGCTCTTGCAGGGCTTTGTGCGCCTCTTTGTTCTTGGCGGCAATGAGAAGTCCACTGGTGAGTTGGTCCAGACGATGCACCATCATGATGCGCTCGGCATCAGGTCGTTGTTCGCACAAAAGGCTATAGACAGAGGGTTCGCCCTTGATTCTCCCGGGTACGCTCAATAGCCCTGGCTGTTTATTAATCACGATGATGTCGTCATCCTCATAGATGATGTCAAGCTCCGGGAGCGGTTTGCTCTCGTCCACTTTTCCCTCTAAGTCCATCTGCAACACCCACGAGAGGATGGGTAGGCATTTGCCACGACAGGCGGGATAGTATTGTAAGTGATGGCGCACCAACGTCTTGGGCGATGGTCCATACCAAAACATGGCGATGTTCAACGGCTTGTAACCATGGGTAAGGGCATAGTGAAGGAGCTTGGGTTCGCAACATTCGCCAGCCCCAGACGGTGGGACTTTCTTCGATGTATGTGCAAAGATTTCCAAAAGGTCACGGCTCTCCCCGTTGATATTGACGAATACGAATTGGGAAAAGAGCCATTGTTGGAGGTCTTCAGACAATTGTCTGCGCAATTCTTTCAACGTGTCGATTTCCCCTTGCAGAGCCTCATATTGTTGGGTAAGGAGGTTGAGAGGCTCGTTAAACGACAGCTTGAGGCGGTGCAATTCTGCCTTTTGGAATTGGCTCTCGCGTATCATCGCCTGTTTTTCCTCCTCGCTGACATTCCCCTGCTTTCGCCTCTCCTTTCGCCTTTCCTTGCACTCGTGCATCATGATGGTATGGTCATAGATGGCGTGACCGCGCTTTATTAACAGCTCATCCAATTGCCTTTTCACCACCGAAAGCCGCTCATCATGTCGCAAGATGCCTATCTGGTTGTTGAGTTTGGATATTTCCGCCTCGTGTGTCTTGAAATATCCGTCGGGCTGGAGATAGTCGAGGATGGCTGGCACAAAACCGTCCATGTCAGACTGTCCATTGATTTGCCCGGAAAAAGCCGCTAAGTATCCCAACTTCCCTTCGCTGTCTTCCACGACGAGAACACCATACATCTTCCCCTCATCCAAGTGGGGGAGGTGTGGCAAGAGGTCGTCTACCGCCAATTGGCATAGAGGGTGCGGCTCGTAATTGAGCGGGTTATTCATCCCTTGGGGCTTCTCTATGTCTGTGAATAGCGGGTGGAATATGCTCATAAGGCGATAGGAAATGATAGTTTGATGCAGATGTTGCGCCCCATGTCATACACGCCTCGCCGTCCTGTCTTGGCATTGACATCGGCATACTTGAGCCTACTTAAATGGTTTTGGTATGCCCGATTGAAGATGTTATTGGCAATGAGATGGATGGTGGCAATCTTTCTTCCCTTGTAGACGATGCCCGTGCTTGCCGCTGCGTTGAACAAGGTGTATGACGGAGTTGCCGTCTCGGTATCGTCAATGGCATAGATGTGGCTTTGCTTGAGGTAGCATTCCCATCCGATAGAGACCGTTGGATGTTGAATGAGGCGGTGAAAGTTGGGAATGTCCCATTTCACGTGAGTTGTCCATCGTGGTGCGGGGGTAAATGGAAGGTATCTGCTCTCGGCTGGTTGGTGCAACAACCGCGTGTTGACATACGAGAAGGAATTAAGTACGTGGAGACGGTCTATGGGGTGTATCTCCACACTTGCCTCGCCGCCCCATAGCCGTGCATTGCCCGATGTGTATTGGTAAGTGGGGAATCCCTCGGTGATGACACCCGCCAAACGCCGTGAGAAGATGTAATGGTCGATATGGCTGGCAAAGAGGGATAGCTGTGCCGTGACGATGCGTGTAGACACATCCATGCCGATGTCGCCTTGCCAACTGTATTCGGGCGACAAGTCCGCTTGTCCCAGTTCGTAGCGGATGCTCCCCTCGTGAACGCCATTCGATGCCATCTCACTCATGTTGGGGCAGCGGAATCCACGTGCCACGTTCATGCGAAGGTGCAATTGTTCCGTCAGGCAGTAGGTTGCCCCGATGCTACCCGTTGCCCCTTGGAAGTTGCGTGTGAAGTCTTGGAACCGCCCTTCCAACGCCTTGCCGTGGGTGTGGCGCGTATCAAAGCGCAAACCACCGCTGACCGTCCAGTGCTTGGAAGTCCAACTTGTCGTGGAGAACAATCCCCAGTCGAAAAGGTTATAGTCGGGAATGAGGAACTCTTCACCCTCATTCACAGACCGTTGGTACATGCCATTCGAGCCGATGGCGACCGTCCAGCCGTTTCTTTCTGGGGAAGTATAGCGTAGGTCATAGTTCAATGTATGGAGCTTTAAGTCCAATTCTGCCTCGTGGACATCCTCCTCAAACTCCTGCCGACGGTTTTGTTGGTAGCCAATGGTTAGTTTCACGTTGCCCTCGCCCGCATAAAGCGTGTTCTCGGAGACGGCCTTGTAGTGATGGATTTGTTGGAAGGGTAGGGCTTTCCTGTATGTCTTGATGTTGTATCCCTCGTAGAGTATTTCCAATTCGCCCGTTACCTCGTCTCTTTCCCCTTCGATGATGCCAGGAGTCAGATGATAATAACTGAGGGTGAGATGGCTCTTTCCCCAGTCTCTGTGCATCCCAAACAGTCCCGACAAGGCACGTTCATGGAATTGTGAGTTGACCACATAGCCATCGTATTTGTTATGGTAGGCGTGTGCCAAGCGTTCAGAGTAACGGACGTTCCATGAGAGGGGTTGCTTGTTTCCCGCAAAGTTGAGGGAATAGTCTAATAGCCCGTTGTTCGTTTGGTAACCTGTGGAGACATTCGCCGCCATCGTTCCCATGGGTAATATGGGGTCGTTGTGGAAGATGAGGACTCCCGCCATAGCGTCCGAACCATACATCAAGCTGGCAGGACCCTTGAGGATTTCCACCGAACTAACCCCCTGTCCGTCAATCTCGATGCCATGTTCGTCGCCCCATTGTTGCCCCTCTTGGCGAATCCCATCGTTGACTACCGCTACGCGGTTGTAGCCCAATCCTCGGATAATGGGTTTGGAGATACTGCTCCCCGAGGTGAGTTGCGACATGCCTGGCTGGTGGGCGATGGCATCGATGATATTGGTAGATGAGGTGGTTTGCAGCTCTTCCTTCGAGACATACGTGAATGGCAGGGGCGTTTCTTTCAGTAGGGATAACCCCGTAACGCCCGTCACCACCACTTCACTAATGGTCTTTGTGCGCCAATAGTCCGAAGGCAGGGTGTCCCTACCCACGGAGTCCTTGGAGACAGAAGTGGCATTTGCCCAAGTTGATATGAAAATCAATAACCATGCTATGATAGTTTTTTTCATACTATTTGTAATTCCTAATCTTTAAATCCTGACACCTTAACGCTTGTCCTTTCATGTCCTTTCCAACCACGTGGAGGGTGACGGTGCCAGGCTTTTTCCCACTCCGTATGACGGCACAGGCGCGTCCTTTCCATACCCTGTGGGTGTCGCCCACGTATGGCTCAAGGCTCTTGATGTCGGCATTGCCCACCGCTTGCAGCGTGGCATTGCCCGAAAGGGAGAATGTCAACAGACTGCTGTCGTTGGGGCAGACTTGTCCGTTAGCATCAATTACCTCCACGGTAACATACGTCAAATCTTGGCAATTGGCTCGCATACGCTGTTTGTCTGCTTTCAGACGAATACCGACAGGCTCGCCCGCCGTGGATAATTGCACGGGAGAAACTCCCTCGGTATCCACCACCTCAGCACGTAAAGTACCTGGCTGATAGGGTAGGGTAAAGGAGGCGACAAAACCGTTTGGCTTCGCTTCGCCCACCAATTGGTCATTCTGATACAAGCGCACAAGCGGTTGGCGTGAATAGACCTCCACGGTGATGTCCTTGCCTTCCCATCCTGGCCATGTCCAACTCTCGGAAGTAGGCCAAGTACCCCATTGTGTCTCCTTGATGTTGCCAAAGTAACCATTGGGTTCTCTCACCGCCATGTACAACTGCTCACCGTCAGGATGATACAACATCGAGCGTAGATGGCTGATGGGCTTGCGCTGCCCGATGAGGTCAATGTCCCCACAATAGGCAGCGTGCCAGGGAAACATTGGCCGATGGTAATGCTCACCTGCCACGTCTCCCTCATAATAGTACCGACCGATGCCACTTTCTCCAAGATAATCGATGGCTGTCCATACGAAGTCGCCGATGATATAGGGGTGTGCCATCATGCGTTGCCAGTTGGCAACGGCATCGCGGGGATAGCTTTCCGTCTGTATCATTACTCGCTCAGGGCATCGTTCATGGTCGCTCTCTGCCTTGTGGATCATGTAATTATATCCCACGATGTCGTGTTGCTCCGCCAATGGGTCATAGATTTCCCAGTCGTTGTCCCACGAACAAAGCGCGGAAGTGACGGGGCGAGTGGGGTCTAAGCGATGGCAAAGCGTCGCCAACTTACGCGCCGTGGTGACAATTTCTATCTGTTTGCGCTCCATCACCTCATTTCCCGTACTCCAACAGATGATGCTCGGATGGTTGCGGTCGCGCAGAATCATAGCCGAGAGGTCGCAGTCCCACCACTCATCGAATAGCGTATGGTAGTCAAAATCGTTCTTCTTCTCCCTCCATCCGTCAAAAATCTCGTCGATGACCAATAGCCCTAAAGAGTCACAGGCATACAAGAAAGCCTCCGATGGAGGATTGTGGCTGGTACGCACGGCATTGAAGCCCCCCTCTTTCAGCAACCGTACTTTGCGCACCTCGGCATCATCGAATGCCGCAACACCCAATATTCCATTGTCGTGATGTATGCACCCGCCGTTCAGTTTGATGGGAATGCCGTTGAGACAAAAGCCCTTTTCTGCTGAATAGGTGAAAGAACGTACCCCGAAAGACTGGCATTTGCTATCAAGGAGGGTGCCTTTCGCATCCCTTACCTCCACAGTCAGCTCATGCAGATTGGGGTTTTCTGGTGACCAAAGGGCAAGACCGTGGGCGACAAATTCACACGATGCCTCGCCTTGGGTTTGCGTCCCAAGCGTCAAAGGACATGAAGCCATCGTTTCCCCTCTCATCTTGACGGACACGGTAAGTGCCGCCTTTTCCACATCGCTTTCATTGCACACCAAGGTGTTTACACGCACTATGGCATCATTACCCTTCATTTCGGGCGTGGTGACATAGACACCCCAGTCGTCTACATGGATGGGATTGGAGGCGAGAAGCCATACATGACGATAAATGCCACTGCCCGTATACCATCGGCAATTCTTCTGTTGGCTGTTGTCAACACGCACGCTGATGATGTTACGCTGACCTACGCGGGCTGCTTTCGTGATGTCACAGAAGAAAGATGTATAGCCGTAAGGGTGTCCTCCCACATACTCGCCGTTCACATAGACCGCTGCATCCATGTATACACCCTCAAAATAGAGGCGCAGACACTTGCCTCGGCACGACTTGGGAATCACCAATTCCTTGCGATACCATCCTTTTCCCGTGGGCAGGTATGCTCCATCGTTGCCAGCGGCAGCCTCTCTGTCGAAAGGCAGGGCGACACTCCAGTCATGTGGCAAGTCAACTGTTTGCCAATCCTTGGTGTTGTATTCTGTGTTCATGGCAAGGGGATCGTCGCCCAAATAAAACTGCCAGTCTTGGTCTATCAGCGTCTTGATGGTCTGGGCAGCCAGGTTGGTCATGCCCATCGCCATGAAAAGAAAAATCGCGAGATGTCTCATGTTGTCAAAAAAGCTCTTTAGACGGTCCATTGGCTATTGATTTTTCCGATGTAATCGAGTACCTCTTGCCGTCCCTCCTTGGTCTCGGCACTGGTGATAAAGTAAGGTGGCAACTCCTCCCATGTCTCTTTGAGGCTCTCCATCCATTGCTCCGCATTGGCCCTTGCTCTCGTCTTGCTGAGTTTGTCGGCCTTGGTGAAGATGATGGAGAAAGGTATACCGCTCATTCCAAGCCAATCGACAAACTCAAGGTCTATCTTTTGCGGCTCAAGACGAACATCGATCAGAACGAACAAATTTGCCATCTGCTGCCTTTGGAGGATATAGGTGCGTATCATTTTCTCTATCTGGTCCTGCACCCGTTTGGAACGTTTGGCGAAGCCATAGCCAGGAAGGTCAACGAGATACCAGCTCTTGTTGATGATGAAGTAATTGATGAGCAGCGTCTTGCCAGGTGTTGACGATGTCTTGGCAAGCCCTTTGTGGTTGCACAACATGTTGATGAGACTCGATTTCCCCACGTTTGACCTTCCGATAAAGGCGTATTCGGGCTTGGTGTCCTTGGGACATTGCAGCACGTTAGGGGCAGATACTGAAAAAAGTGATTGGGTTATTTCCATGATAATAAAGTATTTCTTTTTGAAAGAATGAATGGTGAGCATCCACTATCACCGTGCAAAATTACAAAAAATAACTCGGATGAGAAAGATTATGAGGGTACTTTTAAGTCATTACTGTGATGCTTGTCGGGAGCGGATGGGGCATTTATCACTTTTCGGCTATAGCCAAAAAGGTTTGCGGCTATAGCCGAAAGGGTTTACGCCTATAGCCAAAATAAATGGAAATAAAAAGTGGAAGATGGATTTCTTTAATCGTTCATTTCTTGATGTAAAGCTTGAAGTCATCAAATGATACCATTCCCTCATTGTCGGTATAAGTCACTTGGAACATTCCCACCTTCACATTCTTAGGAAGGTTGGGCATCTCCACGGGCGATCCGTCGGTTTTCGTCCAGTTCTTGCCGTCTTTGCTGGTGCGGATGTGGAAGGTTTGCCCCTGCCGTTCTATCTGGAGCCACGGGTCATAATCCCATCCGTTGCCCCTTGGGAATTGCGGTCTTTGTCCGTGATGGCTCACGGTGGTGAGCATGTTGCCACAATTGTAGTTTGGGAAGATGCCCATCTGGACGATTTGCTGGTTAGATGGGTTGGTGTCGTCAAGTACCATCAGCCCTCCCTCGTTGTACGCTGGGGTGCGTCGGGCGGCGCTTCCCGACAAGTCAACCACCTTGCATTCCATGGTGAAGTCGCCCGTGACATCTTGGTAGAGCAATATGCCGTTGTCCTCGGTGCGGGCGTTGAAGTTGCCCGAAGCGGAAGAGAGGGTGAGAATGTCATCGAAGACATTGGCACGAGCATTCCCTTGCGCCTTGTCGCCCACCAGCTTTTTCCATCTGTTATTCATGATGTTCGTGGAGAAATCGTCGCTGAAAGTCAGGAAATCTTTTGCCTTTGCCTTAACCTTTTGTGTTGCCACATCAGTCGTTTCCCCATCGGGCGACTTGGCTTTTGCGGTGATGGTGTAACGTCCAGGACGGGGTAGGGAATATAATAACGTGGATGAAGAAGACCATTCCGTCGCCCCTACGCCCTTGATGACATACGAAATGTCGTTGAAACCCTCTTCTAATGGGTTCCCTTTTGCATCCTTGAGCCATATCTTCATGAGGGTGGGGGTGAGTGCGGTATATCCGATGGAGACACCTTCTAATTCCTTCCGTGCTGCCTCACGCTGTTGTTCCTCGGCTTGGTCGATGTCGAAGGCGAGGGGCTTGGAATGCTCGCGTATCACCTCTTCAGGTGACAATACCCTGTCGTAGATGTCTAAGGAATGGAGATAACCATTGAAGGGGTTGCTCCCCCCGAATGATGCGCCAATCTGCATGTATTCGCCTGGGCGGAGCAGGAGCATCATGTTCTTTTCCGAGACCATCTCTCCGTTGAGGTAATGACGTTCCATGTAACCGTCATAGGTGATGGTCCAATGTTGCCATTGCCCCTCTTCTTGCTTGATTTGTGGCGCACCGCTGTTTTCGAATGACGCATTGTGCATGACGAGGCCATTCTGCGGGTCGGAGCCATTGCATAGTTCGATGGTAGAGAGGTCGTGGCGGTCGGGCATGAGGAGGGCGATGCACTCGTTGCGTTCCACTTGGGGATTGAATACCCATGCCGCGATGGTATAGGGCGCACTATATTCCATGGATGCGGGTAGGGCGAAATTGCTGCGGAAAAGTTGTTTGCCCGTGAAATGGAAGGCAGGTCTCCCATCTTTCAACTCGATGCGCACGGGTTGGTCGCTGGCGAATGCTTGCCCTTCCGTATCTGCTTCTCCCTTGTTGGCGATGATGGTTGTGGTGGTACCTATCTGGTCATCGGGTGCTATGATGGAAACAAGTGGTTGGGAGTTTTGTGGCATTGTCGCAACAGACGGGGCGGCGGTGCGGGAGGCATGACGTTGTTTCCACGCGTTGTTGGTGGGTGTGTCGCCATACATCCACGCCATCTCTC
>JAFYZV010000222.1 GCA_017548525.1 Prevotella sp. | reverse complement strand
GAACCCCAAGTACAAGTTACGTCAGGGTTAAAACATTCATTTTTAATCAATTTAGTAATAATGGCAATAAGAATTGTTGGAGTAGATTTGCCCCAAAACAAGCGTGGCGAAATCGCATTGACCTATATCTATGGAATAGGTCGAAGTAGTTCAGCAAAGATATTGGACAAGGCAGGAGTCAGCCGTATGCTCAAGGTAAACGAGTGGAGCGACGACCAGGCTGCCAAGATCCGTGAAATCATCAGCGCTGAGTACAAAGTGGAAGGTGACCTCCGTTCTGAGGTCCAAATGAACATCAAGCGACTGATGGATATTGGTTGCTATCGTGGAGTGCGTCATCGTATCGGTCTCCCTGTCCGCGGACAGAGCACGAAGAACAATGCCCGTACACGTAAGGGAAAGAAGAAGACCGTTGCTAACAAGAAGAAGGCTACTAAGTAATTCTGAAGGAGGAAATTCATTATGGCAAAGAAACAAGCACCAGCAAAGAAGAGAAACGTTAGAGTTGATGCCATCGGCCAACTCCATGTTCATAGCTCATTCAATAATATCATCGTCATGTTGGCAAACAGCGAAGGACAGGCCATTTCCTGGTCTTCTGCCGGCAAGATGGGATTCCGTGGCTCCAAGAAGAACACCCCGTATGCTGCACAGATGGCAGGTGAGGATTGCGCCAAGGTGGCATACGACCTCGGTCTCCGCAAGGTGAAGGCATACGTTAAGGGTCCAGGCAACGGACGTGAGTCCGCCATCCGTGCCGTGCATGGCGCAGGTATTGAGGTGATAGAGATTGTCGATGTGACACCGCTTCCACACAATGGTTGCCGTCCACCTAAGCGTCGTAAGGTATAAATTTATTATTGAGAATTATTTTCATTTATTATGGCTAAATACATAGGTCCGAAATCTAAGATTGCACGCCGATTTGGAGAACCCATCTTCGGCCCCGACAAAGTTTTGTCCAAGAGAAACTTCCCTCCTGGACAGCATGGCAACAACCGTCGCAGAAAGATGTCTGAGTATGGTGTCATGTTGGCAGAGAAGCAGAAAGCCAAGTATACTTATGGTGTACTCGAGCGCCAGTTCCGCAACATGTTTGAGAAAGCTGCCAAGGCAGACGGCATCACTGGTGAGGTGTTGCTGCAATACCTGGAGAGTCGTCTCGACAATGTAGTGTTCCGTCTTGGCATAGCACCCACACGTGCTGCCGCGCGTCAGCTCGTCAACCATAGGCACATCGTGGTGGATGGTAAGGTCGTAAATATTCCCTCTTTCTCCGTCAAGGCAGGTATGGTAGTAGGAGTGCGCGAGAAGTCCAAGTCCCTTGAGGTCATTGATGCCGCCCTCGCTGGCTTCAACCACAGCAAGTACCCATGGATTGAGTGGGACGAGCAGACCAAGAGTGGCAAGTTCTTACACAAGCCCGACCGTGCCGACATCCCTGAGAATATTAAGGAGCAGTTAATCGTTGAGTTGTACTCTAAATAATAAATCATAAATAAATGGCGTTATTAGCATTTCAAAAACCTGATAAAGTTGTAATGTTGGATGCCAACGACCGATTCGGCAAGTTCGAGTTCCGTCCGTTGGAGCCAGGCTTTGGCGTGACCATCGGTAACGCCCTGCGCCGCATTCTTCTTTCATCGCTTGAGGGCTATGCCATCAACACCGTCAAGATTGCCGGTGTGGAGCATGAGTTCTCGTCCGTTCCTGGGGTGAAGGAGGATGTCACCAACATTATTTTGAATCTCAAACAAGTTCGATTCAAGCAAGTAGTAGAAGAATTCGAGAATGAGAAAGTTAGTATCATCGTCGAGAACACCACAGAGTTCAAGGCTGGTGATATCGGTAAGTATCTGACTGGATTTGAAGTGTTAAACCCCGATTTGGTGATTTGTCATTTAGATGTCAAGGCTTCTATGCAGATTGACCTTTCTATCAACAAGGGTAGGGGATACCTCCCTTCAGAGGAAAACCGTCAATACTGCACGGATGTCAACGTTCTTCCAATCGATTCTATCTACACACCCATCCGTAATGTCAAGTACGCTGTTGAGCCGTATCGTGTCGAGCAAAAGACCGACTACGATAAGCTCATCATCGAGGTGACTACGGACGGTTCCATACACCCGAAGGATGCGCTGAAGGAGGCTGCCAAGATCCTCATCCATCACTTCATGTTGTTCTCCGACGAGAAGATTACTATCGAGAATCCCGACCAGGAGATCAACCAGGAGTTTGACGAGGAAGTACTGCACATGCGCCAGTTGCTCAAGACCAAGCTCGTCGACATGCACCTCAGCGTGCGTGCCCTCAACTGCCTCAAGGCAGCAGACGTGGAGACCTTGGGCGACCTTGTGCAATACAACAAGACCGACCTTTTGAAGTTCCGCAACTTTGGTAAGAAATCGCTTTCAGAGCTTGATGATTTGCTCGAGAGTCTGAATCTGTCGTTTGGAACTGACATTTCAAAGTATAAATTAGACAAGGAGTAAGAACATCACGCTCCTTCAATTAAAATGTATCAACAATGAGACACAATAAGAAATTCAACCATCTGAGTCGTACTGCAGAACACCGCAAGGCTATGTTGGCAAACATGGCCATCTCGCTGATTATGCACAAAAGAATCACTACGACTCTCGCCAAGGCAAAAGCCTTGAAGAAATATGTGGAGCCCATCATCACCCGATGCAAGGACGACTCCACCCACTCTCGCCGTATGGTGTTCCGCCACCTACAGAACAAGGAAGCCCTCAAGGAACTCTACGGGGTAGTAGCACCCAAGGTGGGCGACCGCCCCGGTGGTTACACCCGAGTCATCAAGCTGGGTTTCCGCGAAGGTGATGCCGCTCCCATCGCGTTCATCGAGTTGGTAGACTTCGACGACAACATGGCAAAGGCTCCCAAGGCTGTTAAGAAGACTCGTCGTAGCCGCAAGTCATCTGCCCCCAAGGCAGAGGCTCCTGTTACAGAAGCACCCGCAGCAGAGGCTCCCGCAGCTGAAGAGGAGAAGGTAGAATAACATTCGGTTTATTGCCATAACCTTGGTGCTTATGGCTGAATACATTATATCCCCTGGCATCCCTATCATGATAGGATGTCAGGGGATGTTTCATGAAATAAGACAAGCGTACGAACGTATGTCTTATACTGAAATAGGTTGACACATTTAGTAACTTAATAAATGTGTTAAACGTATGAAGTATTTACAAACTTACACTCCAAAGGAGAAAAGGGATGAGATTGTAGCCGCCTATTTAAGCGGCGAGAACAGTTATCAAGAACTGGGTGAGTATTATAATGTGCCTCCCAAGACGATAACCCAGTGGGTCCACAGGTACAGGAAATCAGGAAAAGCAGTATCTTTGCAGTCGGAACCCAAACCTGTAGAAGAGATGGCACGCAAGAAGAAAGAGGGGAAGTCTCCCGAGGTATTGTTGTTGGAAGCCCGCATCCGCGAGCTTGAGTTGCAGAACCTGGCGCTGAACACGCTGATCGACGTTGCCGAGCGTAACGGCATCGAGATCAGAAAAAACCTGGGGCCAAGCAGTAGAGGAACTTCACGGGCAGCACGGCCTGACGGTGAGAGCTGCCTGTGATCTGCTTGGCCACAGCAGGCAGGCCTTTTACAAGAAGAGGACGGACGGGGCGGAGCAATTGGCCCGCGAGGTCCGTATCCTTGACGCGGTGCGTGAGATACGCGGGATTGACCCCGGCATCGGCGGCGTGAAACTCTGGCTGATGCTCTCGGTGATGTTCAATACGGGCTGGATGCCCGGGCGCGACAGGTTCATGAACATGCTTCGCCGGCACCACCTGATGCAGAAGCCCCGCAGGAGCCGCTCCACGACGAACTCCAACCACCGCTACCACAAGTGGAAGAACCTCATCAAGGGACTCGTCCCGACGCGTGCCAACCAGCTGTGGGTGAGCGACATCACCTATATCGAGCTCAATGGCGGGTGCTGCTATCTGCATCTCATTACGGATGCTTACTCGCACAAGATCATCGGTTGGTGTCTGGCGGAATCGCTGGCAGCCGTATTCACGCTTAAGGCGCTCCGCATGGCCATTGGACAGGCTGGCGGTGGCGACCTCTCTGGGCTCATCCACCACTCTGACCGTGGCGTGCAGTACTGCTGCGACCTCTATGTCGAGGAACTGCAGAAGCACAACATACTGATATCGATGACGGAGGACTACAAGCCCACTGACAACGCCATCGCGGAGCGCGTGAACGAAACTATCAAGTATGAGAGCGTCTACCGCCAGGAAAGACGATTCGAGACGTACGAGGAGGCCCTGGAGCAGATAGGGCGCTTCATCCTGTTCTACAATGGCAAGCGCCCTCACATGAGCATTGGCAATCAGACTCCCAACGTCGCCCATGAGCAGACTGGTGAGCAGAAAAAGATGTGGAAGGACAAAATTTATAGCAGCAATGGGCGGGATTTGCAGATTAACACCTAACTTTGCGGGCGGAAAGCCGGTGGGCGCTCTTTGGAGGCTTTGCGCCTCCAGCCGCGGGGCAAACCGCCGCAGTGTTTTTCATAGTCCATGGCTTCGCCTGTGCGAGTGTCAACACTTCCAGGAAAAAGACAACCTTTATAGGAAAGTGGTCAACCCTACCAGGAAACCGTCAACTCGTCCAGGAAAACGACTGTCAACCACATCAGGAAAATGGCAAAAAACTGTCAACCAAAATCAGGAAAAGACAGATAGTTATGACAGATGACAAATGACAGTTTTTTGAATTTGAGAGAAATAGAGAGTATTAGTATATATATTATAATATATATAATACTAATTTATAACTCTACATGATTTTTCAAAAACTGTCATCTGTCATTTGTCATCGATAACTCGGCAGAGTGACTTGCATTTTGCCAACACATATACATACACCCATTGGTTTCCAGAGTGGAAAGGATAGGTTTGCGGAGTGTAAACCTATGGTTTAGCCATCGTAAACATGGTATTTATGATGCGTAAGTATGCTGCTTTTTTGCAAATTCAACTGCGCGGCAAGGCTTTCAGCATCGCCCAGAACCTGGGACATTAATAAACCTTTACGAATTCATCATAACTGAGTTGGTATGGATAGTTGCCAACCCTTAATCATACCTCTGTGAATAATTTTCCATAGGGTTAAGAGTGCATTGTTTTATAACCAGTTGATTTGCAGTAGTTTACGGTTTTACTTTATTCGTGTTATTTCCATAGGCAACTGATACAACATTCAAAATAGTGTTGTAACTTTGCATCGGAAGTGCGAAGGTAGGGTGCGCTCCAGCAACCGAGAAATAATGAAATGTCTGTGTGAGGTCTTACTGCGCAAGACCATGCTTTTGATGGAGGAGTCTTAGGATTGGCATATCCATTATATCGCATACCAGCGATTGGCGAAAGCTTTGTCGCAGAGTAACCTCAAACTACACTTTTAGATGGGAAAGAATGTAAAAGTGTATTCAAAGTGTAGTAAAAAAGTCAACAAAGTGTTGGCAACATATAATAATAGTTATATATTTGCAAACAGTTTATTATTTAACTTAGATTTTAGAAAATTATGGAAAGGAAGACAGAACTTTTAAGTTTTTTGGAAGGGTTGAAAAGGCTTGGAATGTCCTTAAGTCTTTTGCTTTGTTCCATTTTGACGTTCGCCCAAACTTTTGAGGTAGACGGTATCCGATTCAAAATAGTGGATGAATCCGGATATGGTGCGTATGAAGCGGTTGTTGTCAAGGGCGGTAAATATACCGGCCATGTGGAGATACCAGAGCAGGTAACATACGAGGGAAACTCCTATTGGGTTAGGCGCATTGGTGAGGAAGCATTTGAGAATTGTTCAGGGTTGACAACCGTCACCCTTCCCCCTTACTTATTTTATATTGAACAGAGGGCTTTTTCTGGTTGTACGGGATTGACGTCCATTGTTATTCCTGAAAGAGTTATGGAAATAGGCAATTACGCCTTTTATGGCTCAGGCATTAAGTCTTTGACTATTGGTAGAAAGGTGAAGTCCATCGGCTCAGGTTCTTTCAGTAATTGTAAGAACTTGACATCCGTTAGCCTGCCAGGTATCTTGACAACTGTTTCTTCCCGTTTGTTTTTAGACTGCACGAGCTTGACATCCGTGTCTTTTGGTGGGGTGAAGACAATAGAACAGGAAGCATTTAGGGGTTGTACGAGCTTGGAATCTATTACGATTCCAAAAAATGTACTAAAGATTGGAGGAAGAGCGTTTTCTGACTGTACAAGTCTCAAGACGTTGATATTGCAACCAGATTTATGGTATGGTTTAGAGTTTGAAGGTGGAAACAATACGTTTAATGGTAGTCCCATTGAAACAATCATTTATGATCGAACGGTTGGAAGCAAAAGTGGCATTTCGCCTTTTGAAGACATGACGACATTGAAGAACGTTGTGATACGTAGCTCGATTGTTGAGGGCTTGTTTAGGGGATGTACCAATCTGTCCTCCGTCAATATAGATGGCAAGGGGGGGGCAATAGGTCGTTATGCTTTCTATAATTGCAAGGGCTTGCAAACATTGGAATTGCCCAAAGAATTGATAAACATCGAAGAATATGCTTTTGCTGGCTGTACGGGGTTAACATCCCTTTCTGTTGGGGACGATATTCATGGGATGAGGTACCTTACCATATTTAGCCATGCATTTGACCATTGCACTGGCCTGAAGACCTTGTACATTAATTCTATTTCCGGAATTCAGCAATATGCCTTCTTGGGCTGCACATCCTTGGAGGACATTCATACGTATAATGAAACTCCGCCCAGTATCTATGCGACATCGTTTGACGAGAAAACGGTACAGAATGCCACGTTGCACGTTCCGGAACCATCCCTTACTACCGAAAGCCAGTACAAGGAAGCATTTTATTGGAAGGATTTTTTCCATATTGTCATTGATTTGCCGAGTAGTATTAACGTGATAGACAACAAGACAGAAAACTCTGGTTGTATCTATAACCTGCAAGGTCGCAAGGTAACGACACCGCAGAAGAATGGATTGTATATTAAGAACGGGAAGAAATTCATTTTTCGATAGATATAATTGACAGCCATTGATTGTAGGAAATAATAGGTAGTAGAAAAGAGAAATGCTTTCAATCACTCACAGATTGAAAGCATTTCTCTTGGTTTTATCTTCATGTTTTGCTTTAATGGCTATGGTTGATAGCATTTCACCTTATTGCCATCGTAGCCTACTGCCATGATGTATGCGGGATTCTCCGATGTGTTCCACACCACGTTGGTATAGGTGGGGGTGTAGTCAGGAGAGCCGTGTCCGTAGGATGTGCAATGCAGGAGTTTGCCGTTGGCATCATACGTCTCAAATCCCACCACGTTTTGCCATGAGGCATGGGTAATCTTCACGGTGTTGCCCTGCCGTGAGCATCCGGCGTTGAGTTCGTTGGCAACTACTGTCACCTTGTCGCGGAATGCAGGCATGTTGTTCACATCGATGTAGTACAATGCTGCTGGTGGCTCGGGATAGTTACAAGCCTCAATCTCAGTTTGGAGATTGTTGAGCATTGCTTGCGTGATGGTGAGTTGTCGTGTAGAGTAGTCGCCGATAGACTCATCCACGGTCTTGAACATACCCACTTTCTTGAAATAGGGCAGATAGTTGGTCTTGGTAATATGACACCACTGCCGCATGAAGTTCACTTGCTTCTGTCCATCGTCCATGCCAGAGAGGTTCATGGTGCGCATCTTCTCAAAGAGGTCGGGATAAGCATCGGGTTGCAATCCCGTGATGCGTGTGTAGACCATGAGTTGCCAGAGTGGTATCAACGTAACAAATACGTCGTTGTTGGCGTGTGGCAAGAACTGTCCGCCTTTCATGATATTGTATTCCATGAAATCATAATAGCGGAATCCGTTAGACTCGTTCTCCAATCTGTGGTATTTGTTGGTGCGTAACATGTGTTCCACGTATGCCGAATAGATGTTATTCGTGACCTCTGTCAATCCAATCCACAACACGCCGTTGGTCTGGTTGACATGTCCCAGCTCATGGGCAGCCCCCCAGAAGTCGAAGTAGGTGGGCGATGTCGGGTCGCGCAGGGCATTCACGGGAACGCAGAAGCCGTCGTTGCTGGCGTGGTAGAGTCCGCCGCTCGTTGCCACTGTGATGACCGTCATGTGGTTTTTCGGCTTGCGGTTGTATTTGTCAAGACCCATCACCTGGTGTTCCAATGCCACGATGCTGTCATAGGTCTGCACGAGCCACTTGCCATTAGTTGGGCAGTTTTGCTTGAGCGTAGCCACGGGGAACACACCTTCGATGTTCTTGGACTTGAAGTCGAAACAGTCGCCCTTGGCCTTTGTCAACAGGCGTTGCCAGTCGGCATTGGTATCGCCGCGTTCCAAGTCGAAGTAGCCATTCTCTGTGCAGTTGACGAAGTGTAACTTCACATTCGGTGCGGTCGCGTAATTGGTGGTGTAATAGTTGATGTAGCCATTGCCCTTGTGCTTACAACTGATGACGTTGATGCCATTGGTCAGTGGGTAATAGTCGGTGGTGAAGTCCGTCGGACCGAAGTTGCGGATTTGCAACGATACGGGATAGTCGCCGATGCCTTCGGCAATGACCATGACGTTCTCGCCCGTCTCGAAGAAGATACCCGTTGGATTCTCGTGGTTGTTGTAGGTGTAACTGTTCTTCAACTCGTTTATCAACTCGTTCACGGGACGGTATGCCTCAAACTCGCCTACACGGTAATCCATGGAATAGGTTCCTGCCTTGAGGGCGGAGGCAAGCTCGCGGAGGTCTTCCACGAGGATTTCGTCTATCTGCTCTTGTGTGATGCCCTCTTTCAGTTGGGTGCAAAGGATGTCGGCAAAGATTCCTTTTGCGATGTCATTGAAGAAGGAGTCTTTCTGATAGAATGCCATCTCTGCAACGCACACGAAGCCGTTGGCACCGCTGTTGACGGTAAAGCGAACGGCGGTTACGTTGTCTATGCCCTCATCGCCGAAGCTGATGTACGACGAGCTGCCACTACCGCTGAGGTTCATGGTGCGTAGGGTTATCCACTCGTTAGACCCATTTACTTGGTATGACACGACCACCTCTTGGAAGTTGCCGTTATTGTTACCATCTTGGCGTGGGGTATAGATGGCATAGTCCACATGCGACGGCTCGTCAAGTTGATAGGTGAGCGTCACGGGGAAGCGCGTCGTGGCAGAACTCCACGGCGAGTGGTAGAATGTGCTGTTGTCTCCATCGAAGGAGCGGGTGATAGCATAGCCCGATTCTGCTTGGCTTGCCGTGCCGCTGGCGATGGTGAGTTTCTTGTCGGAGGTGTTCTTGCCTTTTTGCACGACTCGAATCGAGGTCATTTGCAAACCTGTAATGCTCTCATCTTTATCATTTAGATATAGATAGAGAATGCCCTCACGCTCGCTCAGGTTGTAGTTGGGGTTGGCGAAAATGGCAAGATTCCCGTTCTTTTGAAGTTTCCATGACAACCAGTCTGTATCGGTTCGGATGTCGTGGAACGTATAGTTGCTCGATAAGGCTACCGTTGTGAAGTCGTTATATCCTATATTTACGGTAGGGGCATAGATGCCGTCATCAGAAGCATTTGTGGCGATGATCATGTCTGCCATGCCGTTTTCTGAACCTAACTTCAATGTCTGTGCTTGGGCAATGGTTGAAAAGAGTACAACAAGAAATGCTCCAAGGTATATTTTTGTCGTTTTCATATTGATCTGGTGTTTCAAGTTAGCGAATGACGATTTTCTTTCCATTGACAATGTAGATACCCTTTTGGGATTGTAAGTTGGAAACCTTGCGCCCTTGTAGGTCGTAGACAATGCTCTCACCCTCCTTTGTGCCATCTTCAACTAATGCTATGCCCGTGGGGTCAATGACATTGAACGGCTCCGTGGTAAGGGTGATATCTGGATAATAGCGCGACGTGGCACTAATGGTAACGCCTTGGTGTTCCTTCAAGAAAGTAAGCTGGCCGCTCTTATAGGTGTAATCGGTGTTGGCGACAAGCGTCTCCCCCTTGGCATCTATCATTTCCAAGCTGGCATTCACACCCGATGCCCATCCGTTGGTGATGAATTTGTCACGGAACGAATAGGTTTCATTGATGTTGGCAATGTCCAATAAGTGATAGGGACGTTGCGGCAAGATGTTGTAATTCATGGTATACTCATGCGAGGAGTAGTTGTAAATGGTAGGTAGGGAATTGAAGAACAAGGCATTATTAGCTAACCTCACGATAGAGATGTTTTCATACACCCCGTTGACCTTTTTTGCCCAAGTCAGTTCTTTCAGGTTGTTATCCTCCATCGAGATATTTTCTATCAGTGTGCAATTGGTAAAGTCCAACGTCTCAAATCGGTTGTTGTCTATGTAAAGTTTCAACAAGTTGGTCAACGGGGGGAGGTTCAATGCCGTCAAGTTGTTGGAAGAGGCGACCAAATTGCATAACTCCTTACACTTCGATGTGGGCAGCGATGTGAGTTGGTTGTTTTGGCAGAGCAATGTCTTGAGGTTGGTCATGCTACTCAAATAGGAGATAGTTGACATCTTGTTGCCAGCACAAACCAGCGACACGATGTTTCCTACACCGTTGCTTTTCAGTCCTGTGGTAGAAAGTTGATTGCCAGCGACATTGACGTATGCCAGCTTTTGGCTTACGATGTTGAGGTTAGTCAATTGATTGTCTTGGCAGTCCAATTCTGTCAGGCTTGTGCATCTTGAGAGGTCGAGCTGCGTCAGGGAGTTGTCCGAGCAAAACAATCGCTCCAATGACGTTGCAGCCCCCGTGACAACCAACTCTGTCAGTCCGTCCTCACACACGTAGAGGGCGGTGATGTCCTTGTCGGTGGTGATGGTCAGCGTTGCCGCTTTCACCTCCACGTCGCGTGGCTGCCCGTTGGAATAAAACTCGATGGTAGTGCCATCGCCCCATGTGAGAGTCACGTTCATATCGGCATTCAGTGCCAATGTCAATGTCTCGCCAACGGCTTTGTCAGTCTTCAGCGTGACAGTGCTTGCCTGTGCGTTATGTGTGAAGGCAAGCATAGCTAAACATAGCAAAAGCAAGTAAATCTTTTTCATGTTATATAATAGTCTAAATAAGTTAATAGTTAGATTTTCGGCAAATATAAGAAAAACCCTTGACTTTGCCAAGGATTTATCTTATTTTCTGAATTAATGCAACCGCGTATGCTGACATTCCCTCTTCTTTTCCCACGAATCCAAGCCGCTCCGTGGTGGTTGCCTTGATGGAAATGTCGTCCTCGTCGATGCCCATGACTTTTGCCAAGCAGGCTTTCATGGCGGGGATATGTGGGTTGATTTTCGGGCGTTGGGCGCAGACGGTGGCATCGATATTGCCCACGCGGTAGCCTTTGGTGGCAATCAACTCTATTACCTTGCGCAGTAGAATCTTGCTGTCGATGTCCAATGTGTCGGCTGATGTGTCGGGGAAGTGATAGCCAATGTCTCGCATGTTGGCTGCCCCGAGCAGGGCATCGCAGATGGCATGGATGAGAACGTCGGCATCGCTATGCCCCAAGAGGCCGAGCGAATGCTCTATCTTGATGCCGCCTAACCACAACTCGCGTCCTTCCACAAGTTGGTGTACGTCATATCCCATGCCAATCCTCATGTGAAATTTAAATAATTAAAGGTTTAAAAATCTATTAAGTCCTCACCTGTTATTTACCTTTTAAACAGGTCTTTGATGCCGTCCATGTCAAACGACAAAGTGAAACGCAACGTCTGGTCGAGTGGGTTGTTTTTCGCCGTGGAGATGACGTAGCCCGCATCCAAAGAAAATACGTTCATGCGGAATCCTGCTCCTACGGTGAAATACTTACGGTTACCCTTGTTGGCTGCCTCGTCGTGATAACCTGCACGGAGGCTGAACTGGTCATGGTACACATATTCGGCACCCACGCTCCATTGGATTTCCTCCATCTCTTCCTTGAAACCATTGGGTGCATCGCCAAAGCTCTTGAAGATACCCGTGATGGATGACATGTCGCTATATTCCTCTATCACACGCCTACGATAGTCTTCGGTGGTCTCGCCGTCGTTTTGCTTGGGCACGGTGGGAACCAATAGCTTATTGGCATCGGCGGCAATGGTGAAGCGGTTGTACTCATCCACGGGAATCATTAGCGACGCACCAAGCCTCATGTTGGTGGGAATGAACTGACTTTCCTCATCGCCGCTGAATGTAATCTTACTACCGATGTTGGAAATGTTCAAGCCCAAGCCAATCTGACATTCCCGCGAGCCGAGGTTGAGATAGTTTTGGTAATAAGCTGACAGGTCTGCGGCGAAAGCCGAGGCGGGCGAAGATTCCTCAGAATAGTCATAGCGCATATCGGAATAGATCCAACGCACCCCTGCCGCCAATGAGAAATGCTCACTCAACATCAAGGAATAAGCCACGTCCAACCCCATCTCGTATGGATGGATGGTCATGTTGTTGTCATCTGTCAGGCTGGAATTAAGGAACACCTCACCTAAGGAGAAATAACGCAACGATGCTGAGATGGAAGAATAGTTGCCTATGCGATAGTAACCAGCGAGGTAGGCAAGGTCTATATCGTTCACCAACTGGCGAAGCCACGGCGTATAGTTAAGAGCAATACCCGCGCGGGAGATGGTGAAAGGGTATTTGGCAGGGTTCCAATGCTGTGAGTTTACGTCGGGGTCGGTGGCGGCACCCACGTCTCCCATACCTGCCGAGCGGGCATCGGGGGCGATGGTTTGCGAGATGATGGCATAGTTCACGGGGTTGAACATGTCGCGCTTATCTTGTGCCAACACCCATGAAGGGAGGGTGGCGAAGGCTACAAAGACCCATATTTTATGTATCTTATCCATTCTTTTTACGTTCTGTTTTGCTAATACATCATCATACTAAACGAAAAACATTGCTAATTATTGCTTAATATGATAAGTTTCTTGGCTTTCGATGCTTGGCTGCTGCCATCACTCGACAGTCTGACACGATAGAGATACACGCCAGTACCTAAGTGGCGACCGCCGTCAACAGTCAAATTCCAGTCGATGGTGTAAGTGTCCGTCGTGGAAAGACCGCTCTCTGAATAGCTCCACAACAGCCGTCCGCTGACATCGAAAATGTCTAACACCACGTCTACATTGCTCCCCATGCGGTCGTGGGTCACGATGAAGGTGGTGTTGGTCTTGGCGGGGTTGTTGGTGCAACTCACGCTGAACAGGTTAGGTTCGAGTCCCCGTGCCACGTTGAATGTTAACTCTGCCGTAGATGAGTTGTTGAGGATGTCCCACGCACGGAACAACAACTTATGCGGTCCGACGGTTAATTCTGGTATTTGATAATAGGTGGAGCCGCTGGTATAGGAACCGAAGTCAAACTGGAAGTTATCGTTCAGCACATACGTCTTCGCCATCTCGCCATCGATGATGAGTTCCATGTCATGCCCGATGCCGTTTCCCGTGGCATTGATGCCGTCTTGGTCTTTCACTTGGGCGACGAAGTAAGGTGTGGTGTTCACGCTCCCGCCGTTGGTAAACGATGGCGAGTTGAGATAACAGTAGATGGATGGACCGATGGAGTCGTTGCCACTCACCGAACTGCCGCCGATGATGAAATTGTCATTGGCACCGTGTGCGAGGAGGCTATGGTCGTTGTTGTAGGCAAAGACATTAATCAATCCAGAGGCATCGCTATAGTTGATGTCCTTGGGCACGGCAAAGGAAAACCTGAACTTACCGTTGCGAACGCTGTCGCTGCCATTATATAGGGTCTTTGTGCGGTCGAAATAGGTGAAGGCGGTGTCTGCCATCTCCTCCTTCGTCTTGTCGTTTTGGCGGCAGACAATCAATTCACGCGAGTCGCGGACAATGGCAGAGGCGATTCCATAAAACCCTTCCCCGTCTTCCACATGTCCCACCACCTTGGCGATGGTCCCTGCCTTTAGCGAGGGTTTCGTGGTCGTAGATGTGGTGGCAATGCCATTGATGGAGTCGATGACGATGTTCTTGGTAGGTAGGTTCAGTGAAAGGGCTGGGTCACCTAACAAGGAATATTGTAACTTATTGGTGGTGAGGTCTTTCCCCATTGTAATCATCTCGTTCTTGGCGAGCATCTGCGCCTCGCCCAAGGTCTTCTTCCTTCCGTTGGAAATGTCTAATGAGTGTTTGATAAACGACTTGTTAATGACAGAGTTGTAATTGGCATACACCGTGCGGGTGGTGCCAAAGAACGCCACCGCGCCGCCCTTGGCATTCAGCAAGGCGGTCTCGCCGATGGTGGCAGATGAGCCATCCCACGGCATGATGTCGCAAGAGGCGGTAATCCACAGGGGGAGGTTGGCGTTATTAAACGACTCGAAGTCGGTGAGACGCAGCACATTCTCGTGTGACATCTGGTCTTCGCGCCCATGCCCGCCATAGTCCATGATGAGTGCACCAGCGGCTTGGTATTGCTTGATTTCCTTGGAAGCCTCGGGATAGGTGTTGCCCGTCGATGACGACTCGCGCTTATAGGCATCCCACATCACCTTCTTGATGGTGTAGCCAGGATGCAAGGCGGCAACCTCTTCTGCCGCCGCGTTGATGTCTCGCATGTGGATGTTCTTGTTGCCATCGTCACCCATGAAGACGAGCATGTTCTCCCACGCACCCGCATTGGCGTTCTCTACGTAGCCGATGACCTTATCTACCATCACTTTCGCCTCGCTTTCGGTGGTCACGGGGAACCGTCCCACCGCTATATCCAGCATGTCGGAGGTCTGTGGGTCGGCTCCCTCGCCATCATCGAGGAGGGCAAAGAAACCGTCATCTACATAGCAAGTGATTTCGTTAAATGAGTTTTCGCTCTCGAAACAGAGTAGGTAGTCATCGGGCGAGGCGGTCTTCCAGTCGCTGGTGTTCATGCGGTTGTCCCATGCGCCATCGCCGAAGAGCAAGAGATATTTGGGCATGTCGGCTTCCGTTTCCGCACGGTCGTAGAGCATTTTCATGTATCTGCGATAGGCGTTGGCATCGGGTGTGCCGCTACCAAACTCATTAATCAGCTCGTCGGCTGGCACGATACGCACCCGCAAACCGTCGTGTTGCTCATGGAAGGCGGCGAGCCGTTGTGCCTGGGTGAGTAGCTTTTGGCTCGTCGGGATGATGATGACCATGTCCGTAGGACCGTCGGCGTGATGGTCTTGGTTGGTGATGTTGTAGACGTATTCGGGTGCTGGGAATGCGCTGGCATTGAGATTGGGCGCATCCTTGGGTTTGGGGAGGGTGAGAATTATGTAGTCCAGGCGCACGGGACCGCCCGATGTGCAGTTGATCTTCACTTGGTTGCTGGCTTGCAGGCTATCTATGACAAAGGTGCGCGTGCCAGAGTTGCCCTTGTCATAGCTGCCGAGAGTAATGCTCAACGACCCCCGTTCCTCCCCATTGATTTCCATCGAGACGGTACTCGACGTGCCAGTGGAGACGGCGATAGACATCCTTCCGCTGATGCCCGTTAGCGGTGATTCGATGGTATAGGTCTTTGACGAGCCGTTATTGATGGGGGAGTTCTCAAACAGGTTGCGCCCTCCGTGGAACCATGAGTAGTCATCGACCTCGTGCAAGATGTGGTAGTCGTCGGGAGAGGGATAGAAGGAACGGACGAATGTGGCGGAGTCTACCGTCAAAGGGGTGCTGTCATTCTGCGTGATGAAATAATACCCATAGTCGGAATAGGGATTGCGTGTGCGGGTAATCGATGTGTTGCTCGCCCACGACACAGGGCCTTGGGCATGAAACAGCCGCTTGCCATTGATGTTGCAGGTGGCTACTTCCTTCAAGTCATCGTATTTGATGAGGTTGTCGGCGGTGAGTCGCTCACTCTGTAAGGCACCGCCATAACCATAAATCTTTACCTTGCTGAGGTCTGTAAACCCCGCTTGGCGGACCAAAGCGTCGGTCAGTTGGTAGACACCTGTCGCCGGAACGCGGATTTTCGCCCACGAGCCAGAGGCGAGGACGGAGTGGTTAGCATAACGAGAAGCGGCATCGGTGCCGTTGGCAAGAGCTTTTGCTTGGCGAGCAGAACGTTTCAGTGGTTGGGCATCAACCTTCAGCATGAAACTAACCAATATCTGGTATTTGTTGTCTCTGAACACTAAGGGGCAGAACCCCACCTCCAACGATGCCTTCTTGCGACTGACGCCAATCGTTTGGCTCACGGTGGGCAACGCTGGCAATGCCGCTCCCGAGATGGCTTGGTATCGGGCGATGTCACTTTTCGACATCTCGATGAATTCTGGATAGGCGATGGAGACGGTGTAAGTGCTGTCTTGGTAACGGTCGCCAAGGGGAATGGAACAACCAAAATGGGGCAGGAGGGAGTCGATGGCGACCTCTTCTGCCGTCAGGTTGTAGAACTTCTGCGCCCCTACCGATAAAGGCAGGAAAGCGAGAAGGAGAAATATCTTGATAAATCTTAAACCATTGTTCATGATTTTCATTCCATATCGAATCGGGTTGTCATTCGTTATTTCGTTATATCGTTATCACGTTATTTCGTCATGACGTAACTTCATCACCTCATTTGCAATTAAACTCCAGCACTTTCTGCCCCTCCAAATATCCTTCCAAATGGTCATTGATGTGAACGGGACCCACACCGGCGGGCGTACCCGTATAGAGGAGGTCGCCCGTCTTGAGAGTAAAGAACTGGCTGATGTACTCGATGATCTCGTCCACTTGATACATCATATCGCCCGTAAAGCCCTCCTGCACCGTCTTGCCGTTGATGTCGAGATGGAAATGGAGCGACTGGATGTCAGGCAACCCTTCCTTCCCAACCCATTCACCGATAGCCGCCGAGCCGTCAAATCCCTTGCAAATCTCCCATGGGCGGCCTTTCTCGCGCAACTTCTGTTGTAACTCGCGGGCGGTGAAGTCGATACCCACCGTCACCGCATCGTAATAGCGATGGGCAAACCTGCGGGGAATTGACTTGCCGAGGCGGCAGATGCGCACCACCACCTCCGTCTCGTAGTCCACTCTCCCTAAATGGTCGGGGACGAAGAACGGCTTGTGGTTGTTGAGCAACGCCGAGTCGGCCTTGGTGAAAATCACGGGTTCCTCCGTCTTTAATAACGTGCCATGCAGCTCTTTATTGTGCAAGGCATAGTTCATTCCGATGGCAAATATTTTCATGATGTATGGATAGTGACGTTGTGATTTATCGCAAAAATAGTGGTTTTTGCCCTTTTACGCAAATTTTGCGGCAATTATTTTCATTTCATATATCTGGTTGGTGGAATGTCAAGACCTTTGGCACATTCAGTTTCACATGCTGAAACTGTCCGTTTCATGTATTGAAACGAGGTGTTTCAGCATCTGAAACGATTTTCAATAGATACGTCCGCATTCTCCATGATTATGGAAGGGATGACGTAAGGCTTTTTCTCGGATGACTTGGATAGGTGATTTGAAACCAAGAATCGTTTTTTTTCTTGTAATTCTTTGTGCAATTTGAGGATTTTACCTATATTTGCAAGCGGTATCGGGGGAGAAATCCCGAGCCGTTGATGCAATAGCTTATTATTTCGCACTTACCGAAGTAGCGTAGGAAACTAATTCTGGAATAGTTCGATTTAATAACGAGGGGAAGAGCCGTAGATGGCATTCCTTGTCGCAGAACAGCTATGCACACGCCTTTTGGCGTGGTAGCATTCTTATTCTGTGGCAGGGGTTCCAGATTTTCCTACGCTCACCCCTTAGGTAAGTGCATAAGAGTGGCCACGCCATTCTTTATGCCTTTCCGTTTGTGTCAAATCTCAGATGTTCTTATTTACAATCAATCGAATTATTCACAAGAAGTTGCGCACGACACGAACCAAGTGTAATCTACCATGAAGAGAAAACTCTTTCTTTTATTTGTGATGCTTGCCAGCGCGGTAGGCATAAGAGCTCAAGAAGCGTATGCCGTCTTATCGGAAGACGAGACGACGCTCACGTTCTATTACGATAATGACAAGAACTCCCGTGAGGGAACAAAATATAATCTTAATGATGATGGATTTAGTCCGGGATGGCATAAAAATAATACTATTACAACAGTGATATTTAATCCTTCCTTTGCAGAAGCGAGACCCACAACCACACGGAGTTGGTTTGCTGGTATGAAATATCTGACAACAATCCAAGGTGTTCAATATCTTAATACGCAAAATGTAACGGACATGGCCGATATGTTTAGAGGATGTTCTTCTCTTACATCGCTTAACTTAAGCAATTTCGACACTCAAAACGTAAGGGCCATGGGCTGTATGTTCTATGGTTGTTCCTCTCTCACCTCTCTTGATGTAAGCAATTTCGACACGCAAAACGTAACGGGTATGATTAATATGTTCTATGGTTGTTCCTCTCTCAGTTCTCTTGATCTAAGCAGTTTCGACACACAAAGCATAAAATACAAAAAGTCTATGTCTAATATGTTCAAAGATTGCTCCTTACTTATGTCATTGAAGATATCTTCTTCATTAGGAAAGTCTTTGAACAATTATGATTCATATTCATCTGCTTGTTCGGGTGTTGGATCTAAGGAAAATCCATGCAAAATTAACCAACCCGAAGGGTTTGACTTTGGCGTTTATACCTCTGGCGATTACTTCTATTGGCTTGGTGGCTATTTCAAGTTTGAAAAAGTCTCGGTAGAGAAGATTAACGTGACCACCGACTTGGGATATATGACCTATTGCTCTGACAAGACACTCGACTTCACCAATGTGGAAGGAATGAAGGCTTATATTGTAGTGGGATATGATGGCAAGGTGGCGAAGTTATCTCGTATAGGCATTGCTCCAGCAGAGACGGGCTTGTTGCTGAAAGCTGATGCTGGGGAGTATGAGGTTCCCTACACGGAAGAGGATAATTACGTGATGAACATGCTTATCGGCGTATTGGAAGAAACGACATTGGCTCCTACGGAAGGCAACATGACCAACCTCGTATTGGCGAATGGCAATAACGGCCTTGGCTTCTATTGCCTGAAAGGCTCTGGCACGTTGGCAGCCCACCGCGCCTATTTGCAAGTGCCAACAAGGCTGATAGTGAATGGTGCGAAGTATATCAAGATGGAGTTTGACGACGAGACGACCGCCATTGATGGCGTGACGACGCAAGAGGAGACATCTACCTATTATGACATGCAGGGTATTCGCCATGAGGGTAAGCCAAGCAAGCAGGGCATTTACATCATGAATGGTAAGAAAATTGTTGTCACAGACAATGGGTATTAATTATAAATAATGTATAGGAGTATAGAATATGAAAACGAACAAACAATATGACAGACCAGAGATGATGGTCATCGATATGAATACAGACAACGTGTTGCAAGACCTTGCGGGATTCTCCGAGGAGGAGAATGTTGACGGTCCCCCCATCTACACCGACCCCGACGACGGCGTATGGCCCGAGGATGCATTGAGCAAGGCGCATAGCGCATGGGATGATTGAAATAACAAACAAACAACCGATTCTCGCATTGATTCGCAAGAGTCGGTTGTTTGTTTCTTGAGGTTCTTTGAAGAAAGATTATACAGCTGGGTTTAGTTCGACGGTTAATCCCATAGCGGCTGCCAACCGATAAAGGGTCGATACGGTTGGGATGGTGAGTCCTCTCTCAAGACGTGAGATATAACCTTTATCAGCCCCTATTCTATCTGCCAATTCTTGTTGTGTAAGTCCAGCGTTCTTTCTGGCATCAAGAAGGATTTGCGCATTATATTCTTCCCATGCTTTGTCTTCAGCAGCTTTCCTTGTTGCAGAACCTTTTGGACCGAACTCTCGTTCCAGTTCCGCACTCACATCATAAATCATTTCAGTTTCATTTATTCGTTTCATCGGATGCGAAGATACAAAATGTTATATTATTATACAACAGTTTCTAAACAAAACTACCTTATTTGACAATATGAAATAGCTTTCTTTACGATATTTATACATAAAAACTTCATAAATATTTGTGAAAGAGAATGAAAACCACTATATTTGTAGAATATTTAAACAATCTATTATGGAAAAGAAGGAATCACGTGTAGTGGCAGCCGTGGTGAAGGACGGCGACAAGTATCTGTGTATGCAACGTTGTAGGTCACATTATCTCTATATCTCCGAACGTTGGGAGTTTCCTGGCGGCAAGGTGGAGCAGGGCGAATCGTACCATGAAGCCTTGGTCAGGGAAATCAAGGAGGAGATGGATTGGGATGTCTATGTGGGGAGGAAGTTGGGGAGCATCACCCATGAATACCCCGATTTCAAGGTGAAGTTGACGGCATACCTCTGCAAGGGGGGCGACGGGGATTTTAAGATGTTGGAACATCTCGACTACAAGTGGTTGACCCGCGAGGAGATGGAAGCCTTGAATTGGACGGAGGCGGACAGGAAATTGCTTGACTTGATATAGGTGAATAATCGAAGATACACATATTAAATATAAATAGGACTTAATAGAAATGCGAAAACAATTGTTCGTGAGAACAAAAAGAACCAACATCATTCTTAATTATATAACAAACCTTTATTAATTAAAACCTTTATGATTATGAAAAGAAAACCAAGTTACAACTTGAAAAGAGTCTCTTGGATTCTTGGTTTGGCTGCATTGCTCACCCCCATGGTCTCACACGCAGAGGGTGTCAGCACATTAAGCCAACCAGCTGCCGTGCAACAGTCACAGACGGTGAAAGGCAGCGTAGTGGACGAGAATGGTGAACCATTGATAGGTGTCACCATCAAAGTTGCAAACTCACGCGAGGGAGGGATTACAGACATCAATGGTCATTTCTCTCTGAATGTCCCTTCGGGGAAAAACACCCTCATTATCTCTTACACGGGCTATAAAACCCAGACGGTGCAAGCCACTCCCAACATGATGGTCAGGATGGAACCCGACCTGATGGGACTTGACGAAGTGGTGGTGGTAGGTTATGGTACGATGAAGAAGTCTGACTTGACGGGAACGACCGCCAATGTCAAGACCGATGCCATCATGGCTAACGTCACGGGCAACGCTTTGGAGGCTTTGCAAGGCAAGGCTGCGGGTGTCGCCGTGTTTAATGACAACAAGCCTGGCGAGAGTCCTGCCCTGCGCATTCGTGGTAGCAGTTCCATCAATGCCAGCAATGCCCCATTGTATGTGGTTGATGGATTCCCCTTGATGGGCGACGGTGACATTAGCGACATCAACCCCGCCGACATCGAGTCGATGGAAATCCTGAAGGATGCTTCCGCCACTGCCATCTATGGTTCGCGTGGTGCCAATGGCGTGGTGATGATTACCACCAAGACGGGTAAGGCAGGAAAGAAGAACCTGACGTTCAACAGCTCCGTGGGAACGCAGATGCCTGGGCGTAAGCTCAATATCGTGAAAGGGCAGGACTTCATCAACTTCATGAATGCCGCCTATACCAATTACAACAATGACGCATCGAAAGCTCCCTTCCCTAATGGTGACACCTCATGGTGTACCAACCCAAAAGCCGATACGGATTGGGAGGACTTGTTGTTAAGAGACCATGCTTGGTTGCAGAACTACAACCTCAGCCTTGATGGCAGTACTGCTGACACGCAATACATGTTGTCGGGTGGTTACTATAAGCAGGATGGTCTTGTGGAGACGCAGAATTTCGAGAAGTTCTCCATGCACAGTAATCTGCGCCATCAATTCAATAGTTGGTTGACTTTAGGCGGAAGCCTTCAGTTTACCTATTCCACTCGTAATGCTGAGGATAATGCGATGGGTAACGCAGCCCGTTACGGATGGGCAACCGACTCCCCATACGATGAGAACGGCAATCTCGCTGTACCCAAGAACCCATACGTCTCTGACGCATGGAACCCATTGATGGACTTCTCTGAGCATATCAGCCGTACCAACACGACACGTGTCATCATCAATACATTCGCCGAAGCTAAGATTTTGCCAGAGTTGACTTACCATTTGAGCATCGGCTATGATACTCGTATCAATCGCGGTTACAGCTACAACACGAGCAAGTTGGTGGGCAATATGGCAAAGGGAACTGGCAATGGTGGCCATTCTTGGAACAAGGGTGCGAGCCGCTTGATGGAAAACATCTTGACATACGCCAAGCAATGGGACGAACATCGGTTCAGTGCTACGGGCGTTTATTCTTGGCAAGACTATGACTATCAGAGTACGGGTGTCTCTGGCTCGGGTTTCACCCTTGACCAGTTGCAAGCTTGGGACATCACCAATGCTGTGCGCGACACTTGGTCTCCCAGTTCCACACGTTATGGTAACCGCCTGATTTCCTATACAGGACGTGTCACCTACGCATACGCCGACCGTTATCTGCTCACCGCCACCGCTCGTTGGGATGGTTCCTCGCGCTTTGGTGCCGATAAGAAATGGGGATTCTTCCCCTCTGTAGGTCTCGCTTGGCGCGTCTCCGAGGAAAGTTTCATGAAGGATATCAAGCCCATTAGCGATTTGAAGTTACGCGCCAGCTTCGGTGTGACGGGTAACCAAGAGATTGGTAACTACCAGTCGTTGGCAAAGCTTGAGAGCAGTGGCAGCAGTACCAACTATGTTTACAATGGTACGGAATTGGTGGGATATGCCCAAACCAAGCTTGCCAATCCAGACTTGCAATGGGAGCGTACTAACCAATGGAACTTCGGTATTGACCTCGGATTGTTTAACCGTGTGAATATCAACTTCGACTATTATATCCGTGACACCAACAAACTGTTGTATGAAGTACCCCTGCCTCGTGAGACGGGTTTCTCTACATTATTAAGTAATGTGGGATCCACACAGAATAAAGGTTGGGAGTTGACCGTCAGCGGCAACATCTTCAAGAATCGCGACTGGTTTGTTGACGCAAGTGCCAACCTGACATACAACTCCAATAAGATTAAGGGACTCTACAACGTGAACGGAGTGGAGACTGAGGAGATTATCCTGCGGCAGGACGGAACAGGACTTGACCGCCGCTTGGTTATCGGAAAGCCTGTTGACGGACTGTATGCCCGTCATTCCCTTGGTATCATCAAGACCCAAGAACAACTTGACTGGTATAAAGAGTATGTTCCTAAAACAGCGCAAAATGCCTCTCTTGGAGATGAGATGTATGAGGATGTGGATGGTGACGGCAGCATTGGTTACGATGACTATAAGTGTATCGGGTCTGTACAGCCCAAATATTTCTATGGCATCAACTTGAGTGCTGGCTACAAGGATTTCTCTGTCAGCATCTACGGACAAGGCGGTTTCAAGTATGCTTCCATAGCTGGAGCTGAGAATAGCGGCAATAGTGGCACGGAGTGGGCTTTGAGCTTCTCCGATAATGGTAGCTACTTGCTTTGGGGCGAGAACAACATCCAAGAGCGTATGTACTTCCCCTCCAAGTATGCTTACGAGCGGATGTGGAGTCCTGAGAATCCCGATGGCGACTTCCCACGCGCAGGGTCTCGGGGTTCTTACCTCTCTGACCGTACCAATGGTGATTGGACTTATTTCATCTTGAAGAACATCCAATTGAACTATGACTTTACCCGCCTTCTGAATGTCAAGACCATCAAGGGACTCAAAGTGAACTTGAATTTCCAGAACTTTGTGACTTTTGCCAACCATCGTGGTTACAACCCCGTCAATGGTGACATCTCCAATCCTTGGGCAAAGTCTATCATCCTCGGTGTTGATTTGAAATTCTAATCCTAAACATTTAAAGTATAAGCAATATGAAACTTTATCAATATATCATAGCAGGGCTTTTCGGAGCAATGGCTCTTAATAGTTGCACTGACTTGGAAGAGCATCCGTACACATTCATTGACCCCAGTTCCTATTATGAGAATGAGGACCAACTGAATTCTGCCCTAAACACCGTGTATAATTCCTACCGCTCGTTGTCAAATAATGGCGGGACATTCATGCGATTGGAAGGGTGTACCGACTACGGGCAACCCAACCGTGAAGGCAATAAGAACAATATCAATGACATCAATGCATGGAAATACCAAAACCAGGAAAATAATGCTGGAACGTTCACCAATGTGTGGAACAATGCTCTAACTTGTATCAATCGTGCCAATAATGTGATTGCCCAGTTTGAGGCAGCCAACATGGACGAGACTCTCAAGAAACGTGCCATCGGCCAAGCGCGATTCCTTCGTGGATGCAGTTATTATTGGATTGTGCGCCTCTTTGGCGGTGCACCTATCATCAAAACCGTTACAACAGACCTCAGTAATTTGAGTTTCCCACGTGCAACAGCAGATGAGGTTTACAACTTCATCATCGAAGACTGGGAATATGCCGAGGAGAACTTACCCGTGAAGGGTACCAGTGGCTATGATGTGTGGCGTGCTTCGCAGGGAGCGGCTCAAGCCTATTTGGGCAATCTCTATCTCTATCGCGCATCCATGGCTGGCAACGGTGGCTACAAGACTTTTGACAAGGCTTTGTTGGAAAAAGCCAAGGATTATTATGAGAAAGTCATCAAATCCAAGGTTTATGAGTTGGAACCAGACTTCGCTAACCTTTGGTGTTCACTCAATGGTGATAATGCTCGTAACAACAAGGAGTCGATTTATGAACTGCAATTCTCTACCATTTCAGGACAGAGAAATGGAATGCACCAAAACTTTGGTATGTTTGCCGACTCATGTTATCCAGAGGATTTTGTATCTTTCGGTAAGACTATCTCCACGAATGGTGGAGGAAGCTATTATTACCTGCGCACAGGTCCATCGGCAGAGGCATGGTTGAGTTACGACGCTGCCGACCAGCGCTTGAAGGTTCTCATCTCTGAGGGAACATATAGCAAGGGAGGTAGTATGGTACATTGCATCTATCATCCAGAGGATTTAGGTTCGCTGAAAGGTTCAGAGGGATGGGGCAGCTGTTGTCCTGGCAACATTAAGTTCCATGACTTCTCCAAGGAGGCTCGCACCGCATTGGGTTCTGGCAACAACTTCATGATGATGCGTTATGCACAGGTGTTGCTCGATTATGCCGAGATTCTTAACTGTTTGGGCAATCAGACAGGTGCCTTGCAATACTTGAACTTGGTACACCAACGTGCAGGGTTACCTGCCGTGACTGCTGCCGAGGCAATGGCAAAGTATAAAGACGATGTACGTGCAGACATTTCTTCTGAGGCGGATGCTGTTGACGAGGCTATCTTCGTGGAACGTGGATGGGAATTCATTGGAGAGGGAGTCATCTATTATGATGAGTTACGCACCGACCGTTTGGGTAAGCGCGTGGGATATTTCGTACAGAAATATAACAAGATGTCGTTCAACCAAGTCCTTCCTTTGGAGTTTGTGCCAAGTAAGACACATCTATGGTGGATTCCGAAAAGCGACATGAGTGCCAACTCTGACCTTGTACAGAATCCCGATAACAAGGAAGATGCTCGCTATATCAAATACAAACAATAGAAATATCCTCTAAATTTGAGATTAGAAGTTTCAAGAGTCCAGACGATATCTCTCCTAATAGAGGGCTATCGTCTGGATTCTTATGAATAGGAAAGATGGTTTTCCTTCAATAAATATAATAGGAGGCATTACTTGCAGAGCAATATCTATTAACCAAGTCGATGATGAACTCGGCATTGGCGCGTACCGATTGCTCGTTGCCGTCATAGCCGTTGATGAGAACGAGGAGATGGCGGGTGTCAATGGTAATCTTCGTGCGCTCATGGTCGCTGGTGGGAGTGCCAACGCCGCCTTGTGCGTCGCGGTATACGGGCAAACCCTCGATGTTGATCAGCCCCCTGCCAATTCCCTCGTATGGCTCGCCTGCCTTGCCGATGCCCAAGGTGAGGGTGTCGCCCACGAACTTGGAGGCATCGAAGCCGCCGATGCTATAGCCATACTTGATGCTGGCGAGGTTGATTAAGTCTACCAATGTGTCGATTTGATACAACTCCTTGCCCTGCAACATACGGCGGATGAGCGCCTCCGAGGCGGGTCGGTAGCGCGAGGGGTCTTTGCCACATGCCTTGTAGACACGCCTTGTGGCGGCAATACCTGACAATTGTTTGAGGCTCTCGGTGGTCAATGAAGCCCTGAATTGTTCCTCCATTGTATGGATTTCCTCCCACAATCCCTCGCAATAAGCAGTGTTAATTACATCTGCCTCGACACATGCCCCCACGAAGTTGGGACAAACTTGTTCTATTTCCTTACTAACAAAAACTTTCATGTAATCAGATATTTAGATGCAAAATTACGGAAAAATATGTATTTTTGCAAGAGAAAAGCAAAATGTAACAGAATGATGGAGGATAAACTGTCAAGGATGCAGCAATTGATAGAGTTGCTCAATCGCGCATCAGATGCCTATTACAATGGTCGGCAAGAGTTGATGACCGACTATGAGTGGGATGCCAAATTTGATGAGTTGAAACGTTTGGAAGAGGAAACGGGGCAAATATTGGAAGACTCTCCCACGCAGAAAGTGTCCGAAGATACCACTGAAGGGCAAAAGGAGGAACATGAGTTTGCCGCCCTCTCGTTGGCGAAGACTAAGCAAGTCAGCGAATTGGTGAAGTGGGCAGAGGGCAAGCCCATCTGGATCTCATGGAAATTGGATGGCTTGACACTTGTGGTGACTTACGACAATGGACAACTGACCAAGGTGGTGACACGTGGCAATGGTCATATCGGCACCAATATCACACACCTCGCCCATGCCGTCCAAGGCATTCCCACACGAATCAAATATTTAGGTCATTTGGTCATTAGAGGGGAGGCTGTCATCAGCTATGATGATTTCAACCAATTCCTCATAGAATCGGATGAGAATTATGCCAATCCCCGCAACTTGGCATCAGGCTCTTTGTCACTCAAAGACCCCGAGGAAGTGAAGCCTCGCCACATCCAATGGATTCCGTTTACCTTGGTTTATATGGACGGTAATATCGTGTCTTGGGGGGAACGGATGGACTTTTTACAGGACAATGGGTTTGCCACGGTGGAACATGAATTAATCAGTCTCCCCGATATGTCTCATGTGGAAGAGGCTATTGGTAAGTGGACGGAGCATGTGACCAGCAAACTTAATCCCTTCCCTGTGGATGGGTTGGTCATTACTTTTGATGATACGGAACTCGCAGCATCTGGTTCTGTTACAGGGCATCATGCCACGAAAGCGGGGCTCGCCTTTAAATGGCAAGACGAGTCGGCACAGACGGAATTACAAGAAATAGAATGGTCATGCGCCGCAAGTACCATCTCGCCTGTTGCTATCTTTACTCCTGTAGAACTAGAAGGGACGACGGTGAAACGCGCCTCGCTATGCAATATTAGTGAATGTGAGCGATTAGGCATCGGAGGAAAAGGAACACGGATTTCGGTCATCAAGGCAAATAAGATTATCCCGAAAGTCATCAAAGTAGAAAAAACAGTTGGACAATTGGAGATTCCTGTACAATGTCCCGTGTGCCATCATGATACGGAGATAGTGACAAGTCAGAATAGCGGGACACGCACGTTACATTGCACCAATGTTGACTGCCCCGCCAAGCAATTGAAGAAGTTTACTCGCTTTGTTTCCAAAGAGGGGATGAACATTGACGGCATCTCGGAACAGACCTTGGCAAGATTCATCAATTTAGGTTGGATTAGCGAATATCCCGACATCTATCATTTGCGAGACTACATCCAACAGATGGCAAGGCTTGAGGGGTTTGGCGAGCGTTCCGCTTCAAATGTCATGCGGTCAGTTGAGAAGTCACGCAATGTTGACGCAGTACGATTGCTCTATGCCCTTACCATTCCTATGTGTGGTATTGATGTATGTAAACGTCTCCTGGCTGCTTATCCACTTGGAGAACTCATCAAAAAAGCGATTGATGCAACGCAAAGCGATTTCTTCGCACACATTCCTGGGATTGGTCCTGAGAAGTCGGCCTCTTTTATCAATTGGTTCCAGTCAGGGAAAAACCATGAAATGGTAAAGCGATTATTGGAAGAAGTGAATGTTTCTCAAGCTGATACTACTCCATTAGGAAAGAAATGTGAGGGTTTGACATTCGTGATAACGGGCGACGTGCATCATTACAAGAACAGAAATGCGCTGAAAGCTTACATTGAAAGCCAAGGAGGACGGGTGGCAGGGAGCGTAAGTGGCTCTACCAGTTTCCTTATCAACAACGACATTACATCCACATCGGGCAAGAATAAGAAAGCCAAAGACCTCGGCATCGAGATTATCTCAGAGGATACTTTTATCGAAAGATATGTGAATAGCGATACAGCAACAGAGGGAAGCCTATTCTAAGCTTCCCTCTGTAATTCCTTTCAATAGTCTCATCAGACTTTCTTCTTGTGTCCAGGAAAACCCTGGCTCACGGACTATCGTCCAAAATATCCGCCGTTTCGCCTTGGGAACAGCCCGTAGCACATAGAGTTCATGCGCCTCAATGTACTTTCCATTATACAGGAAGTAATAGCGGTTTTGTACAGGATATTCACGCTCATCGTCAGTCTCTGTGTCCAAGGTTGTCAAGTTTACTTGGGAGCCAATCTCAAAATTGGTGACTTGTCGGTTGTTCCTGACGTTGGCATCAAACGTTTCCATGTCGATGAGTGTGGCACAATAGAGGTCGTTTTGGGCAACGGTACCCACGCGATATGCCAAGATGGAGTCTATCCTCACATACGTACGCGAGGCAAAATCCACCCCTTTTACATTATCTATCGCAGCCTGTTTCACCTTTCCACCGTTCTTATAGAGCAATTGGCTGTTTTTCAGGAACACATTGGCCTCCTTGACGGTTAACGGCTTGCCATTGGCAAGATATACTGTGGCGGGCTCAAATTGCTTGAAAGCCGTCACGCGCTGGCTAACCATCTGCCCTTTCAAGCTTAGGCAAGCCATCATACAAGTAAACAAGATGAGTCCTCTCATATTATATAATATTACATATTCATGCCACCATCCACTTGGATGACCTGTCCACTCACATAGCTTGACATGTCAGATGCAAGGAACGTGGCGACATTGGCAATATCCTCAACTGTCCCACCACGACGGAGCGGAATCTTCTGGCACCATTCCTTACGCACCTCCTCGGGCAATTGTTGCGTCATGGCGGTGTCGATAAACCCAGGGGCGATGGCATTGGCACGGATTCCCTTCGGTCCCATTTCCTGTCCAATGCTCTTGGCGAGGGCAATCAGTCCCGCTTTCGATGCAGCATAGTTAGCTTGTCCAGCGTTGCCATGCACACCCTCGACGGATGCCATGTTGATGATGGAGCCGCTGCGTTGCCTCATCATGATGGGCACACAGGCATGAATGAAGTTGAAAGCACTCTTCAAGTTGACATTGATGACGGCATCCCATTGCTGTTCGGTCATGCGGAGCATCAGTCCGTCCTTGGTAATGCCAGCGTTGTTCACCAAAATGTCAATGCTTCCAAATTCCTCTTTCACGGTCTTGACGATTTCTTCCGTCTGCGCAAAGTCAGAGGCATCGCTGGCGTAACTCTTGGCTTTCACGCCAAGGGCGGCAATCTCTGCCTGTGTCTCCTCATTCACGGCGAGGTCTGTAAATGCGATATTTGCCCCTTCTTGGGCGAATTTCAAGGCAATAGCCTTTCCAATACCACGTGCGGCACCTGTAATCAATGCCGTCTTACCTTCCAATAATCCCATATTTAAATAGTTATCAATTATTTTTTATCTATTTACACGCTTACCCAAAGCACCATAGACCACCTTTGCCACTTGAGGCTTTGTCGCTTCCTCTGTCATACCATGGGCAATGCGGCCATAGATGTACGGCACTTCAAGTCCTTTGATGCAATAATGGGTGATGTCGGCAACAAGGTCAACATTGTCAATGTCGAATTCTCCCTCTTCCTTTCCTTCATGATACACCTTGCGGAAAAGCTCAATCTCCGCATCGTCAAAGTTCTTGCGCACCTTTTCGACGGTCCAAATGTTACGGAAAAACTCAGCGCGAAGGTTGCCGTTTCTGACCACCGTCTCCTTAATGGAACTCAAATGGGTGTATATCAATTCGATAATCTTGTCTTGCGGACGGGTCTTTTTGGCAGCCACCTCGTCCAACTTGTCACTAAGACGTTCTAACTCAGACTCGATGACAGCCAAGTATACATCCTCTTTGCTCTTGAAATAAGTGTACAATGTGCGGCGACCTTTGCCGGAAGCTACGGCAATGTCATTCATCGTCGTGTTGGCAATGCCGTTCTTTGCGAAGAGCTGCCGTGCCACATCTACAAGGGTTTGCCTGGTTTTTGAAATAGACATCTTCTTTTCTCTCAATTTATTGCACATCCATAGTCACGTGTGCAAAAATACTTTTTTTATTTCAAACAAGCAAGAAAACGGCGGTTTTTTAAGGTTTTTCAACCACAAAAGGCAAAATAATGAGGTTTTGTTTGGGTAAAAGGAAATAAATGCTTACCTTTGCACCCACTTAATAAACATCGCGGAGTGGAGCAGTTGGTAGCTCGCCAGGCTCATAACCTGGAGGTCGCACGTTCGAGTCCTGCCTCCGCAACTAAACAGAAGAGACAATCAGTTGGTTGTCTCTTTTTCAGTTAGAGACGCTCCCCTCTATATGAATCCACGAACAAATGTGGATTGGTGGATGGTTTTCCTGCCTATTCATTTGGCAGTATGGAGCGAAATAATTACTTTTGTAAGAAAATAAATGATGATGAAGAAATAAGGCATGGTGGAGGGAACTATAACAAGCTTGCAGAACCCCAAGGTCAAACAGGTGCTTGCCTTGCAGCAAAAGTCATCCGAGCGTCGAAAGACAGGGCTTTTTGTCGTTGAGGGGATGCGTGAGGTGAGCCATTGTTTGCAGGCAGGATATGATATTGTCACCGTATTTGTCTGTCCCCAACACCTTTCTGACATAACTTCCATTGTATCTTTGTCCTCCCATTTGCCGATAGTTGAGGTGTCTCCGCAAGTATATGAGAAGATGGCATACCGTGGTGGCACGGAGGGTATCTTGGCGATGGTGCGGGGAAAAAGGCTACAATTAAGTGACCTCCATTTCTCAACGAATCCTTTGCTTATCGTCATCGAGAGTGTGGAAAAACCTGGCAATTTGGGCGCAATCCTACGAAGTGCCGATGCGTCGGGTGCCGATGCGGTGATTGTATGCGACCCCTTGACCGACCTTTACAACCCCAATCTCATCCGTTCCAGCCTTGGTGCCATATTCAGTGTGCCTTGTATAGTGTCTGATTCAACGTCGTGCATCGCTTTCTTGCGGGAACATGGCATACGCATCCTTACCGCCCAACTGCAAGACTCACATCTCTATTATCACACCGACATGCGAGGTGCGACGGCAATTGTCATGGGAACGGAGTCAACAGGACTCACCCAGCAATGGCGAGAGGCGGCAGATGCGCACATCCGTATTCCCATGTTGGGACAGTTGGACTCGCTCAACGTGTCGGTAAGTGCTGCTATCTTGTTATTTGAAGCCGTAAGGCAACGGCAAAGTTGACACATTATTTATTTTATAGCGTGACATGGAACATTCAATAGATTTTGTCATCACATGGGTTGATAACACTGATCCTGCTTGGCGGGCGGATTATTTAAAGTATTCTGGAAAGGCAGATGATGGTTCCATCCGTTACCGCGATTGGAATAATTTGAGATATTGGTTTCGGGGAGTGGAGAAATTTGCCCCTTGGGTAAACAACATTTACTTCATAACCTATGGGCATCTTCCAAAGTGGCTGAATGTGGATGCCCCCAAGTTGAAAGTCATCAAGCATCGTGACTATATGGATGAGCGTTATTTGCCTACGTTCAGCTCGCATCCCATTGAATTTTTCTTGCATCGGATAGAGGGGCTTTCCGAGCGTTTTGTCTATTTCAATGACGACACATTTCTTGTCAATGCCATTAAACCCTCTCGTTTTTTCGTGAACGGATTGCCGTGTGACATGGCAATCCTGTCGCCCATGTTCATCGGTGGAATGCATGGTCACACCGTATACAATGCGCTTGACATTATCAACACCTATTTCAACAAGCGGGATGTCATCAAGGGAAACCTTTCTCGGTGGTTCCATCCCCGATATGGAAAGTTCTTAATCAGGAACTTGTTTGATGTAGGTTATTCTTATTTTACGGGTTTCCATGACCATCACCTACCGCAAGGTTATCTGAAAGAAACATACGAAGATGCATGGGAAAAGAACAGGAAAGCCTTTGAGGAGACGTGTTCCCATAAGTTCAGGTGCCAGGATGACGTGTGTATCTGGGTCATGAGATACTGGCAATTGGTCAAAGGTAATTTCCATCCCATCAATGTGAAGAGCGATAGTAGTTATTATCTCACCAATGATGGCAATGTCGATGAGATTTCCCATGTCATCTCTTCGCAGAAAAAGAATATCATCGTCATCAATGACAGTCTGGAACTTCGTGATTTTGAGAATGCCAAAAAAGTGATAAATCAAGCCTTTGCGAAGATTTTACCAGACAAATGTAGCTATGAACTTTGATATGTCAACTTTATTGCTTACCTTTGCAAAGGATGAGAAAATATGATTATATAGTCGTTGGGTCTGGATTGTTTGGCGCGACATTTGCTTACAAGGCAAAGCAGAGGGGTAAGCGGTGCTTGGTGATAGACAAGCGGTCGCATCTCGGAGGCAATGTCTATTGCGAGGATGTTGAGGGAATCCATGTACATAAATATGGTGCGCATATTTTCCATACGTCCAATAAGGAGGTGTGGGATTTCGTCAATTCCATCGTAGAGTTCAATCGATACACCAATTCACCCGTTGCCAATTATAAGGGAAGGCTGTATAACCTTCCTTTCAACATGAATACCTTTTACCAGATGTGGGGCGTGACGACACCTGAAGCTGCTAATGCCATCATCGAACAACAGCGAGCAGATGTGAAAAAGACGATGGAAGAGGCTGGGGTGAAAGAACCTCGCAACTTGGAGGAACAGGCATTAATGCTGATAGGGCATGACATCTATGAGCGGCTCATCAAGGGATATACGGAGAAACAGTGGGGTCGTAAGTGTACCGATTTGCCCGCTTTTATCATCAAGCGATTGCCTGTACGCATGGTTTTCGACAACAATTATTTCAATGACCGATACCAAGGCATCCCCATCGGTGGCTATAACAAACTTATTATTGGTCTATTGGAAGGCGTGGAGACACGTGTGGATGTAGATTTTTTTGAGAATCGGCAGTATTGGGAGAGTTTGGCGGAAACTGTTGTTTACACAGGTAAGATAGATGAATATTATGGTTATCGTTTCGGAAAACTCAATTATCGCACGGTGAGATTTGAGCAAGAGACGCTCGACACCCCCAACTACCAAGGCAATGCAGTGGTCAATTACACCGAAGCGAATGTCCCCTACACGAGAATCATTGAACATAAGCATTTCGAGATGTTTGGTCAGGAGGTAGAACAATGCCCCAAGACTGTCATCTCGCGTGAGTATAGTACGGAGTGGACGGAAGAGATGGAGCCTTACTATCCCGTGAATGATGCCCGCAACAATGCCTTAGCAGACCAATATAGGGCGTTGGCGAGCAAGGAGGAGCATGTCATCTTTGGCGGGCGTCTTGCCGAGTATAGGTATTATGACATGGCACCCATTATAGAAAATGTGTTGAATCTTTTTAAGGAGTGATGGAAAAAGTCTTGACGGTGGTGGTTCCCGTCTACAAAGTAGAGCAATATATTGACAAATGCTTGACATCGCTCATCCTCCCCGATGAGCAGATGACTCAGTTGGAGGTGCTTGTCGTGAACGATGGAACCCCCGACCAGTCCGCCATCATGGCAAAAACATATGAGGAAAAATACCCCGACACATTCCGTGTGATAGATAAGGAAAACGGGGGACATGGCTCGGCATGGAACCGTGGCGTGAGAGAGGCGCATGGAAAATACATCAAGTTCTTGGATAGCGACGATTGGTATGACAACGCCGATTTCTCTACGTTGGTCAAAAGGCTAACCCATTGTGATGCGGATGTCGTCCTCTGCAATATCAACAAGCATTTCGTGAACAGGGGAACGGTGGAAAAGGTGCAGTTGGTCAACATGAAGGACGGCGAGACCTACCGCATCGCCAATTACGACTGGCTTGGTTCGGGCAATGATACAGAGTTGTTTGACTTCTGGTATGCCACCTATCGCACAAGTATGTTGCAAGCGGTGCAGCCATTGTTTGTGGAAAAGGTGTTCTATGATGATGCCATCCTTTTCATCGCACCTGTGATTCTTGGCGAAACATTTTCCTTTTTCGACCTGACCATCTACAATTATCTTATCGGCAGGGTGGGGCAGACGATGAACCTGTCTGCACAGGTGGCACATGCGAAAGACTATATCAAGGTGTCTACATCCATGGTCGATTTTGCGGAGAGGCATGGTTATGACGAGGGATATAAGAAACCTTTTGTGTGTTTGAGGCTGAATATTTACATCCGCAATACGTTTATTTATTTAAATGCCTTGCCCAAAGACCAGCTCAAACACATCGTCAAAGTGTCGTGGCTACCATACGTCAAGGAGCATTTTCCTGACTACAAGGAGTCGAAAGTTGTCAAATATTACCTCACTTTGCCATATTGGCTCTATAAAAGATTCTTTAAGTGGAAGATAGAAAAGCAACATTATAGATATTCATAGCGTATGCCAAAAAAACTGCTGACCGTTGTCGTACCTGTCTATAAGGTGGAAAAGTATATCAATAAGTGTTTAGACTCACTTATTGTACCCGAAGAACTGATGGGTCAATTGGAGGTCATTGTCATCAATGATGGCACTCCCGACAACTCTGCCGTGATGGCAAAAGAGTATGAGAAACGTTTCCCCCAGGTGTTTCGTATGGTAGATAAGGAGAATGGGGGGCATGGCTCGGTGTGGAATCGTGGTGTTAGCGAGGCGACGGGCAAGTACTTACGATTCTTAGATAGCGACGACTGGCTCTCCAACTTCCCCGATTTCATACGACGGCTGGCGTCTTGTGATAGCGACTTGGTGTTTACTGATGTCAGCATCTATCATGAAGATACGAAGAAAGAAGAGCTTTTCACCACTTCCAAGCTGACACCCATGAAGGAATATGATGCCAATACATTTGACTGGAAGGAAGCCAGGCCTTTGTACCGTGGCACGAATTTCACCAATTTCCATGCTTGTACCTACAAGACTGCATTGTTGAAAGCATACCATCCACTATTTTTGGAGCGTATCTTCTACGACGATGAGATCTTGATGGTGATGCCCCTGTGTGTGGCAAATACGTTCACTTATTTTGATATGCCCTTGTATCATTACCTATTAGGCAGGGTGGGGCAGACCGTCAACGCAGGTATCAGGAGCCGAAATCTGGGCTTCTTGATTAAGTCGGAAAAACAGATGATTGAGTTTTATGCCCAACATCCCGTTACCTCGGGTACAAAAGATGTGGAATTGAGGAACATTTTGGATCAGCGCATCAAGATGCTCGTGGTGGAACTCCTGCGCTTGCCATACGGAGAATGCCGTCGAAATATGCAAGACTTCATGGCGTTCATAGACGAGCATTATCCCACTTACGACGGAGGAATGTTGCATTGGCTCTACTGCCTCTCATATCCTCTTTGTTGGATGGTTTATCATTATCTGCGTCCCACTTGGGCTTATCTAAAGTTAATGTCATGAAGAGATGAAGGTATTGTTGGTCAATAAGTTCTATTACCCACGCGGTGGTGATTGTGTCTATACCATTAATCTTGAAATACTCTTGAAAAAGCACGGGCATGAGGTGGCGGTGTTCGCCATGGAACATCCACAAACACTTGATACGCCGTGGCGTGAATACTTCCCCTCAGAGGTGAAATTTCGCTTGGGACCGAGCCTTTTCGACGCTTTCATGCGACCATTTGGTACCAAGGAGGTGAAGGAAAAGTTCGTGCGGATATTGGAACGGTTCCAGCCAGACGTGGTACATTTGAACAATATTCATTCGCAACTCTCGCCCATCGTCGCGGAACTTTCACACCAAAAGGGAGCCAAAGTGGTGTGGACGATGCACGACTATAAGTTGATTTGTCCACGATACGACTGCCGACGAGATGACGGCATCGACTGCAATGAGTGCTTTGCCCAATCCCAACAAGGCGCATGCCAGCAGAAATTCAACGTCTTCAGGCACAAGTGCATGAAGAACTCATATCTCGCAAGTTACATCGCCTATCGAGAGGCGGTGAAATGGAGCAGGGAGAGATTGGAAAAATGCACCGACTATTTCATCTGTCCGAGCCGCTTCTTGGCTGATAAAATGTTGGAAGGTGGCTTTGATGGAAACAAGTTGATGGTTCATACCAATTTCATTGACACAGGGAAATGCGACGTACCCAACTTCTCCAAAGAGGACTATTATTGTTATGTGGGAAGGCTCAGCCAAGAGAAAGGTGTCAAAACATTGGTAGAAGCCGCCAACAAGTTGCCATATCGATTGTATGTCATCGGCAAGGGACCCATGGAACGGGAGCTGAAGATGATGGCAAAGGACAATGTAATCCTCCTCGGAAAGAAAGGTTGGGACGAGATCAAGGATATTGAGCGACGGGCAAAGTTCAGTGTCATCGCCTCGGAGATGAACGAAAACAACCCCCTCTCGGTCATCGAGTCGGAATGTATCGGCACTCCCGTGCTTGGTGCGAGGATAGGCGGCATCCCAGAACTGATTGATGAGGGTGTCAATGGGATGACTTTTGAGAGCGGTAATGTGGCAGACTTGATGGGGAAAATCAAAGAGATGATGCACCAGACGTTTGACTACCAGCAAATTGCTGACCAAGCGAAGCGTAAGTTCAGCGATTTGGCTTATTATGACTTCCTCCAACAACTTTATCAATCGACAACTTTATAGATAATATGGGCAAGGGAAAATTGCAAAAATTCGCGGAGATGGAGACGTTTCCCAATGTATTCCAATATCCTTTCTCTGTCATCGAGGAGAAGCCGTTTGACATGAAAGGGCAATGGAATGAGCGGTATTTCCATAATGGAAACCCCATCGTCTTGGAATTGGGGTGTGGCAAGGGTGAGTATACCGTTGAGTTGGCTCGCCTCTTTCCCGACGTGAATTTCATTGGCGTGGACATCAAGGGGGCGCGAATGTGGACGGGAGCAAAGAAAGCCTTGGAGGATAATCTCTCAAATGTGGCATTCCTGCGCACCAACATAGAGATTATCGACCGTTTTTTTGCCGCAAATGAGGTGAGCGAAATATGGCTCACCTTCAGCGACCCACAGATGAAGAACCCTCGTAAGCGGTTGACTTCCACTTATTTCCTGCAACGATACCGCCGTTTCCTTGTTGATGGGGGCATCATTCATGTGAAGACCGACTCCAATTTCTTATACACTTACACATCGTTGATGGTTAAGAAGAATGGCTTGCCATTGTTGTTTGCCACGGACGACCTATATTATGCTGACGGCTTAGATGACAACACTCGCAAGATATTGTCTATCCAGACGTATTACGAGGCGATGTGGATGGAACGTGGGTTAAATATCAAGTACCTCAAATTCCAACTCCCGCAGGAGGGATTATTGGTAGAGACCGATGAGGAGATACCCCTTGATGACTATCGCAGTTACCACCGACCGAAGCGGAGCAGTCTTGATACGGCGAAATAACCACTGAATTTTCTTGACAAAATCACCCTCGGGAAAAATCATGAAATAGAGTCAAAGAGAGTAACTATATACTCCAAAATCTTCAGAAAATTCAGACTTTTCGGACGGAAGTAGCAATTTAACATCTTTTCTGCGGTAATTATCACAGATAACTGCCATAGCTCTCAGTGTCAAAAATGGCATTTTTGGGGTATAAATGCCACCCAAATAATGTTAAAATGGGGCATTTGTTGATGACAAAAAATGCCCTTGTTTCGGAAGTCGTTGGCATTCAACATGTTACAAAATGCAGAAAAATGGGCGTTTTTTCGACCAAAGTAGGAGTTGATTACAAATAATGCAGCCACGAAGGCTCATTTTGTGATAATTATTTGACAAATTTGCCTCATCTCATTACATGAAAAATGAATATTGTTAGGGTTTATTCGGTTCTTTTGACACCTAAAATGTAACATAGAGATTGCAAATAATTACAAAAACACTTGTATAATTGCACAAAATGTAGTAACTTTGCGCAACAATCAATTAACATGTTAATATTAGATTATTCAATTCTATTATGAGTCAAAAAAGAGTTTATACCTTCGGCAACGGTAAGGCCGAGGGTAATGCGAAAATGCGTGAGGAACTCGGAGGCAAGGGTGCGAACCTCGCCGAGATGAACTTAATCGGTGTTCCCGTTCCTCCAGGATTCACTATCACCACCGATTGCTGTAACGAATATTACGAAGTGGGGCAGGAGAAGATTATGGAACTGCTCAACGATGACGTGATGGCAGCCGTGAAGCACATTGAGGTGTTAATGAATTCCAAGTTTGGCGACAAGGAGAACCCGCTGCTTGTTTCCGTTCGCTCGGGTGCCCGCGCATCCATGCCTGGTATGATGGACACCATCCTCAACCTCGGATTGAACGACGAGGTGGCAGAGGGAATGGTTGCAAAGACCAACAATCCTCATTTCGTTTACGACTCCTATCGCCGTTTCGTGCAGATGTACGGCGACGTGGTGTTGGAAATGAAACCCGTCAACAAGGAAGATATCGACCCGTTTGAGGAGATTATCGAGGCTGTGAAGAAGGAGAGCGGCGTGGTGCTTGACAAGGATCTTTCCGTTGATGACCTGAAGAAACTCGTACAGTTGTTCAAGGTCGCCATCAAGGAGCGTACAGGCAAGGACTTCCCCAATGATCCTATCGAGCAGTTGTGGGGTGCCATCTGCGCCGTGTTCCGTAGCTGGATGAACGAGCGTGCCATCCTCTATCGTAAGATGGAGGGTATTCCTGATGAGTGGGGTACGGCCGTCAGCGTCATGGCAATGGTATTCGGTAACATGGGTGACACGTCTGCAACGGGCGTTTGCTTCAGCCGCGATGCCGCCAATGGCGAGAATGTATTCAATGGTGAGTATCTTGTGAATGCACAAGGTGAGGACGTGGTGGCAGGTATTCGCACACCGCAGCAAATCACGAAGTTAGGTTCACAGCGTTGGGCAGACCGTGCAGGCATCTCTGAAGAGGAACGTGCCGCCAAATATCCTTCCATGGAAGAGGCAATGCCTGAAATCTATGCCCAGTTGAATGGCATTCAAGAGAAGCTGGAACAGCACTACCACGATATGCAAGACATGGAGTTCACCGTCCAGGAAGGCAAGCTCTGGTTCCTCCAAACACGTAACGGAAAGCGTACGGGTGCTGCCATGGTGAAGATTGCCATTGACCTCTTGCACGAGGGTATGATTGATGAGAAGACCGCTATCATGCGTTGCGAGCCTAATAAGCTTGACGAATTGCTCCACCCTGTATTTGATAAGGTGGCATTGAGCCAAGCCAAGGTGATTGCACAAGGCTTGCCCGCATCGCCAGGTGCCGCTTGTGGACAAATCGTGTTCCACGCAGATGATGCACAGGCATGGCACGCTGACGGACACAAGGTGGTACTCGTCCGTATCGAGACCTCTCCTGAGGATCTCGCTGGTATGTCTGCCGCCGAGGGTATCTTGACCGCTCGTGGTGGTATGACCTCCCATGCTGCCGTCGTTGCCCGTGGTATGGGTAAGTGCTGCGTGTCGGGTGTCGGCGCATTGAATGTTGACTATAAGAAGAAGACCGTGGAGATTGACGGTGTCGTTTACAAGGAAGGCGACTATCTCTCATTGAATGGCACGACTGGACAGGTGTATGCCGGCGAGGTTCCCACCAAGGCTGCCGAGCTGAGTGGTGACTTCAAGGAGTTGATGGATCTCTGTGACAAGTACACCAAGCTGCAAGTTCGCACCAATGCTGACACGCCACACGATGCACAGGTGGCTCGCGCTTTCGGTGCCAAGGGTATTGGTCTGACACGTACAGAGCACATGTTCTTCGAGGATAAGAAGATTATCGCCATGCGCGAGATGATTCTTGCCGAGACACCAGAGGGTCGCGAGAAGGCTCTCGCCAAGTTGCTGCCCTACCAGAAGGCTGACTTCAAGGGTATCTTGGAGGCTATGGACGGCTGTCCCGTGAATATCCGCTTGCTTGACCCACCACTCCATGAGTTCGTTCCCCACGATCCTGCTGGCCAGGAGGTGATGGCTAAGGAGATGGGAGTGAGCGTTGAGGCTATCAAACGCCGCGTGGACTCGCTCGCAGAGAACAACCCGATGCTCGGACACCGTGGTTGCCGTCTCGGTATCACGTTCCCAGAGATTACTGCCATGCAGACTCGCGCCATCCTCAGTGCCGCTTGTGAATTGAAGAAGGAAGGCAAGGATCCGAAACCAGAGATTATGGTGCCGCTGATTGGTATCCTCTATGAGTTGAAGCAACAGAAGAGTATCATTCAGAAGACAGCGAAAGAGGTCTTCGAGGAGTATGGCATCGAAGTGGAGTTTGAGATTGGTACGATGATTGAGATCCCACGTGCTGCCTTGACCGCCGACCGTATCGCTACCGAGGCAGAGTACTTCTCATTCGGTACGAATGACTTGACGCAGATGACCTTCGGTTATTCGCGTGATGACATTGCATCGTTCCTGCCCGTCTACTTGGAGAAGAAGATCTTGAAGGTAGACCCATTCCAGGTGCTTGACCAAAACGGTGTCGGTAAACTCGTGAAGTATGCCGTGGAGAAAGGACGCTCTATCCGCCCGAACCTTCGTACTGGTATCTGCGGAGAGCATGGCGGTGAACCAACATCCGTGAAGTTCTGCGCCAAGATTGGCTTGAACTACGCGTCTTGCTCACCATTCCGCGTGCCTATCGCACGATTGGCTGCCGCGCAGGGCGCTCTGGAGGAATAAGACAAGGTAAAATGATACTTTAATTAATTGGGATAAGTCTTTTATAATTAAAGATTTATCCCAATTTTGTTTGTTTTTCCAATTATACAAAAATAGGCAAAAACGTGCAGAAAATCAACATTTGTTTAACACATTCTGCACGTGTTTTACGCAAAATGTGCTTGTCTATTCCGTGTGCCAATAGGATAAAGACCACTGCCATCCATCTGTTTATATATATTATATGGTCTAATTTTTAATAAACAGATATATGGCATTCTTCAAAGCAAAGGTATTACGTCAGAGAAAGGACGGAATGTATGTAGTTTACATACGAGTAACTCAAAACCGCAAGAGTAAATACATCAGAACCTCATGGGTTGTTGACGATAAAGGATTAAGTAGAGACAAACTTGACATTATTGAACCCTTCGTGGCGGAACAAACTTCTAGATTAATAACCGGGTACTACAATACTTTAAATAGAATTGACACGCAGAACTGGACGGTCAAGGAAGTAGTGGACTATATTCAGAAAGGAAAGAATGGAGTCTCGTTCTCATTGTACGCTCGCAAGCATATTGAAAAGATGATTGCCAGAGGACAGGAAAGGACTTCACGTGATTATAAGTGGGCTCTTTATAGTCTGGAAAGGTTTGCTGGTGGAAACGAGGTTATGTTTTCGCAACTGACATTCTCATTCCTTTCCAGATGGATAGACTCTCTTTCCCAGACAGCAAGGTCAAAAAACAAATACCCGATCAACATCAGGCAGATTCATAAAGCCGCTATATTGGAATACAATGATGAAGAAAGAGGCATTCAGTTAATCACAAACCCTTGGCCAAAAATTACAATACCTAAGGAAGATACGCCAAACAAAAGAGCAATAAGCCCCAATATGCTTCGCAAATTCTTCGCTGTTGTTCCAGACTTCAGCCGATTCACGCATCCCCTACAGGAACTTGGGCAGGATGTCGCATTGATAAGCTTCTGTATGTGTGGCATCAATAGTGTGGATTTGTTCTATGCTGAAAAAAGCCAATACCATGAAGGCATTTTCCACTATAATAGAAGAAAGACAAGAAAAGCCAGGTCCGACAATGCCTACTTTGAGATAAGGGTTCCACAGTTCATTTTGCCGACCTTTGAGAAGTACTTGTCCAAAGACATGGATTCTCCTTGGTTGTTTGACTTTCAGGAGCGTCTTAGTACTCCAGACTCATTCAATGCCAATGTAAATGCTGGCATCAGCCAAATCTGCAAGAGAGTCTCACCCGACTTCCACGCAAGTTTGTATTCTTTCCGTCATTCATGGGCAACGATAGCACAGAATGGATGTGGTGCATCATTAGGTGACATTGACTTTGCCCTCAATCATTCAACATTCAAGATGGCAAGAGTATATACAACGATAGATTACTCGCCAGCATGGGAATTGAATGAGAAAGTCATTGACTATATTTTCTTCAGTAACGAGGATATAGAGAAATCAGAAGACGCAAGAACCTCATTTGAAAGAATGTCGAAGTACAATCTTATCAGAGGAGAGGCATTCATCTGTGGCAACTGTGTATCTGTAATTGAGGACTCTGGATTTACAAATATTGAGCAAGTAATAAAGAATCTTCTTGCTTCTTTGCCTGATGACACCCCATGTCCATCCAAGGTTCAGATAAAGATATCAAATCTTGATAAGAAGCAAACGCAGTTATATCAGAGGGTATTGCAATGATAGTATAGATAACCCTAACTTGTCACTGTTGTTTACTTCGGTTGAAGGCTCTGGCGATACTCGCTGGGCGACTGACCAAGGTGCTTGGTGCAGTAGCGGCTGAAGTACGAGAGGGAGGCAAAATTCATCTGTTCGGCTATCTGGGTGAGCGACAGGCGCTCATCATTCAGATAGTCTTTCAGGATAGGCACGGTGTGTCGGTCGATGTAGGAGGTGACACTGTGACCCGTCACACGCTTGATGGTGGCGGAGAGGTATTTGGGCGAAACGTTCAGACGCTCGGCATAATAGCTCACATCGCGTTCTGTGCGGCTGATGCCGGTAGCGAGTAGTGCCATAAGTTGTTTCACGATATAGGCTGTGCGGTCGCTGTGGGTGTCAGTAGCATCACGCTGGGCATGAGCCTCGAAGATATCATACATCATAGTAAGGCAGAGGCTTCCCATCAATTCACGGTAGAAGAGTAGATGGCGGTCGCCCATGCGGTCACGCAGTCGGTGGAAGTCGGCAAGCAGATGGCTGGCTTGCTCATCCGTCAGTTTGATGACTGGATCCTGGTTCAGTGAGATGCTACCTCCGATGCTGTAGTTGTTCGATGGAAGCAGGTTCTGCAGGAACTTATAGTCTGCTGCAAACCACTCCACCTGCATATCGGCATGCGCCGCGAGGTTGCTGACGCGGGCAGGCATGGGTATCACTACCAGGTCGTTTTTTACGACATGATAGCACCGCTCGTTGAACACAAAACTGCCCTCGCCAGCCGTGCAGAGCAGATGCATACAGGTGTGGCTCAACTCTGGTGCATTCATAGCCTGGAAGTCGGTGGAATACTGGAAATCTACCTGCATAATCGTCAAAAATTGAAGTTCTACGGCGCAAAAATACACATTATTTTATATATAAACGAACGATTTCGGCAAAAAGTGAAAATTGTAACGCTTTTTGTGAAACTATAGTATAAAAAAAACATCGTACCTTTGCACCCAGAAATCAAAAACAAACGAAAATGAATATCAAAAGTATCATCACAGCCGCAGTGGCACTGCTCGCATCAACGGCATGCAGTGGCGGCGCAAAGCAGGAAAAAGTTATGACAGAGAAGGGAAACGGATGGAGCAGTGAGAGCCATCGAGTGAACTCGAATGGCCGAGTCGCGAAAGACGAAGGCGAAGCCAAGTCAATTGTAGTGTTCT
>JAFYZV010000221.1 GCA_017548525.1 Prevotella sp. | reverse complement strand
TGCCATATCACATAACCTCCACCCAATGCCAAGGCGAGTAAGGATGCCGCTGCAGTCCATCGCATGATAGGTATGATGCGATTCTTGCGCTGCGTAGATGGCGGCAACGATGCCTCGATGCGCTCCCACAAGTCATCGTCGACTGGCTCTCGGTGGTCTGCCAATCGGTCGCGTAGCCGTTGTGTCCAATCTTCTTTTTTCATCTGCTTGTTTGTTTGATGTATTCCTTGATCATACTTACCAGTATCTTCTTCGCCCTTGAATATTGCGAAGCAGAGGAGTCTTCCTTGATGCCGAGCCGCTGGGCTATCTCTTTGTGGGTGTATTGTCCAAACACATAGAGGTTGAGAACGACACGGCAACCCGTGGGCAGTCGCCCAATCATTTCCGTCAGAATGTCAGGTGGTACTTCTTCTACCGCTGGCTCGTCATCGTCGGGAAGGTCTGCCATGTCGCTTTCAAACGTCAGCCGTTTGTTTTCCCGTAGGTAGTCGATTGCCATATTGGCGACAATTCTCGACCCCCAAGCCTTAAGTGACCCCTCGCCCCGATAGCCGAAGTGGTGGATAGATGTCAATATTTTCACGAAACTGTCCTGCACAACATCTTGCGCGACATCGCGATTGTGGATATACCGTAGGCAAATCGCCATGGCATATTCCGCATACCGCTCATAGAGTCGCCGCATAGACTGTCGGTCGCCACTATGGATAGCACTCAACAGTTGCTGCTCAGTTTCCACTATCCCGTGCCTTTGTTCGCTTGGTGGAGTTGAATGAGAGGTGGATGGCAGGTGAATAACGTTTCACCTCCACCACCTCCTTGGCAATCTCATCGCTTACACGGATGCTGTCGATGGGTGTAATGGCAGACCAAGCATCCCAGTTCTTGTTGTAGATGGATATTGATTGGTCTTGGGAGAAATAGACATGATAGACGAATGTCTTGTCATCGACGATGACCTTTTGGCTGTGTTCCGTTCCTTTGATGGAATAATAGTAATTGTTTTCGGAATACCCAGCAAATGCAATGTGCATGTCCCACGTGTTCGGTTCCGTACTCCCCTCAGACCATTTGACCTCCTTGGCATCGGGGAAGATGATATGATGGAGCCATTGAAACGGCAGTTCCAAGACTTTTGCCTCCTCGTTCACTTGCAGCAGGGAGTTGTCTACCACAGCACCATCGACCATCCAATTGATAGCAAACTCGCCATAAGACTCGCTATTCGGGTTCGAACTATTGTAAACATCCCAATCACTGTATTTTTCTGGTGAACTGTCGTTGTCCTCAATGGAACACGATGCCAAAAGCAACACGCACATCCATGCGCCTATCATTATCTTTCTCATGTCGGTATCAATATATGTAATTGCCTTTTCTATTCATCGACTTTAGCACGCCCCATGAGCTTTAATAACTCAGCACGGTAGCCGTGAGGGTCGAAAGTCAGGCTCTTGCCTACCAACTCCTTCGCCATGTCGATGGTGGCAGTGCCTTTATGGGGCGACGAGCGTAGCACCATGCCGTATGCAGCCACACCTGTCGCAAAATTGAAGTTGTCTGTGGCGGGGTTGTTGATGTCCTTCACCACCAGATGGGCTGATAGGGGAATACTCTTGTCGTCCAAAGTCTTTTTATATCGCACATCGAATGTGGCAAAAGACTGATTGTTGTTGTCCGTATGACGGAATCCTTCCGTTGGCTCAATCTCATAAAGTGCCGTGATAGTCTGTCCCGCTCCGATTTCGCCAGCATCTTTTTGGTCGTTGTCGAAGTCCTCGTTGTTCATCACGCGGTTCTCATATCCGATGAGTCGATAAGACTTGACGAGGGTGCTGTCAAACGTGATTTGGCATTTCGTGTCGTTGGCAACACTAACGAAACGCTCGCGCTCATGCACAAAGACCTTCATCATCTCTTCCTCGCAGTCGATATAGTAATAGTTGCCATTGCCCGAATTGCTGATTTTCTCCATCATGCTGTCGTTGTAGTTGCCTAAGCCGAAACCAAGGCAGGTCATGTAGATGCCTTTCTTCGCATAGCTCTCCACCATTTCTACCAATGCCTCTATATTGGTAACACCCACATTGAAGTCGCCATCGGTTCCCATGATGATACGGTTGTTGTATGCGGGATTGTAATTGGCGAGAGCTTCCTCGTATGCCATCTTCAAAGCCTCACCTCCAGCCGTACACCCCGAGGCGGATAGCTTGTTGATGGCATTGCTTATCTTATCGATATTTTTGACGGGTGTTGACTCCAATAACTTTTGCACCGTTCCCGAATAAGTGATGAGCGAGATACGGTCGTTGGGGTTCAATTTGAATAGCAATTGCTTGAGTCCTGACTTCAGTAAGTCGAGACGGTCTTTGCCATCCATGGAACCAGATACATCCACCAAAAACACGAAGTTGGCTGTCGGCACCTCTTTCTCTGTTAGTTCCTTGCCTTTCAGTCCCAGACGCACGAGGTAATGGTCTTGGTTCCAAGGACACACATTCACCTCCGAATTGATGGCAATATCTTGCCCGTTGGTAGGAGTGGGGTAGTCGAAGGTGAAGTAATTGAGAAATTCCTCGATACGGACACCCGAAGCGTTTATGTTGTAGTCCATATTCACATAGCGGCGCATGATGGCGTAAAATGCCCCGTCGGCATCGACGGAGAAGGTAGAGATGGGTTGGGTTGCCACGGGGATGAAGGGATTGTCATTAAATTCGGAAAAACTGTCGCCAGAGAAGTATGCGTTTTCCTCTCCATCCCCATACTGAGAATAAAACGCCTCATAACTGGCGTTTTCACTTTCGTAGGAAGAACATCCTGTTGCCAACAGCAACAGAACAGTAGGCATCCATTTTACAAGGTTCTTTTTCATGTCGTTTAAAAGTTTAATTGTTCTACTTATGCCCCATAAACGGAGTTGACATGAAAACCTTGCAACATTTTTAGAAAAAAATGAATGATTTTTATATTTCTTCTTCCATGTCCTTCTCTAATTGGTCATTCCAAAGATACTCTTTGGTCTCTTTTACCACGATTCCACTCAGGCAGAGAAGGGAGAGAAGGTTGGGTATCGCCATGAGGGCGTTCATGCAGTCTGCCATGTTCCACACGATGGAGAGGCTGGTAATGCTTCCCACGAAGACGGCGATGATATAGAGGAGGCGATAGAACATGATGGGCTTGGTATGGCGGTTCACGCTTGATGCAGATGAATCCTTGCCCGCCTTCCATTTCGATGCAAGGTATTCCACGGAACGCTCGCCATAATAACTCCATCCGAGAATGGTACTGAAAGCAAAGGTGAGCAAGCCAAACGACAGAATAGGTGCGCCGAGGTATGGAATCTTGCTGAAAGCCGCCTTGGTAAGTGCCGCCCCGTCGCTATAGGAAATATCGGGGTAGGCGATGATGGAGGATACGATGACCAATCCCGTCAAGGCACAGATAACCACGGTGTCCCAGAATGTACCTGTACTACTGACAAGAGCTTGGCGCACAGGGTTGCGCGTTTGTGCCGCCGCTGCCACGATGGGAGCGGAACCTAATCCTGATTCGTTGGAGAATAGTCCTCGAGCGATACCATATCGTGCAGCCATCATGACCGTGGTTCCCACAAACCCACCGCCCGCTGCCTGGGGTGAGAAAGCCGAATGGCAGATAAGCTTGATGGCGGGCCATAAGAAACCGCTATTGACTATAAGGATATAAATGCAGCCCATCACATAAAACAATGCCATGAACGGCACAAGCATACTGCACACACGGGCGATGCTCTTCACACCACCGAAGATGACGGCTGCCACCAAGGCGCATACAACCGCCCCAACAAGATAGGTGGGCAGTCCGTATGTCTCGTGGGAGATGGTAGCAATAGCATTGGCTTGCACCGTGTTGCCGATACCAAAAGAGGCACATGCCGTGAAGAGGGCAAAGAGAATAGCGAGCCATTTCCATCCTAAACCACGCTCAAGAGCGAACATCGGACCGCCAATCATCTTGCCGTTGGCAGACTTCACACGAAACTTGATGGCAAGCAATCCCTCTGCATATTTCGTCGATATACCGAATACTCCCGTTAGCCAGCACCACAACACCGCTCCAGGACCACCTAATGCTACAGCAGTTGCCACGCCGATGATGTTACCCGTACCGATGGTAGCGGCGAGAGCGGTTGCCAATGCGCCAAACTGCGACACATCGCCTGATGCTTCCTTATCGGGTTTGACCGACAGTTTTATGGCTGTCCATATCTTGCGTTGTGGTATTCTGAGGCGGAAGGTAAGAAAGATGTGCGTTCCCAATAGGAGAATAATCATGGGCCAACCCCATAGCAGAGAACTGAGTGTAGTGAAGAATTGATTGATTGCTTCCATGTGAAAGAATATCGTTCTGGGTTAATCGCCTTGGTCGGCGAATCTAATCTTGATATGCTTGAATCCCATCGATTGCAAGAGGTTATAAAACTGGCTGCTGGCATTCTGTCTCGCACTCTCCATGTTACTGGGCGTGAGGCAACGGGAGAGCATCTGCTGCCGTGCCTTCTCGTAGAGCGTGGCACGTGCTTTCTGGTTCCATGTGCCTTTGTCATAGAAAGCCTTGGTACGTGCCTCGTCGATGAAATGTTCGTCAAGCAACTTCACGGGTGGGAGAATGGCAGTGATGGTGTCACCTTCAACGCTAATCCATCCTTCTTCCGTTTCTCCCATATCGATACCCAAGCGCAACGTGCCATAGTAGATGCGTGTCAATTCATCATCGCTGAACAATCCGTGGCGCACAGTATCCACCAGTTCCTCGTCATTAATGGCAAGAAACTCCCACTCGCCGATGTCTCGCAATGACTGGATTTGCGTCTCGCTGATGGTGACGTGGTTATTGTTCTCCACCTTCACGCTCAACCCATGGATAAACCAGGCGATAAATGCAAAGAGGACGGTAAGAAGGACGATGACCGTGGTGACGGTCGTCAAGAGACTATTGGATTGTTGTCCGAGGAGTCGGAGGAGCCAGTTATTTCGCTTTGCCATTTTCGATAGTCGTTTTGTTGATCAACATAGGTAGGTCGGCAAGGGTGAATTGCTTGCGGAAAGTAATGGTGACATCATTGGCATCAAACCCCATCTGCGCAATCATGGGAATCAATGTGCGGGCGGCACTCAAGCGGGCGTTCTCCAAGATGCCGAGCCTTGGGATGTCCTTGATGATAGAGTCGCGCCCCATACGCTCGTAGGATGTCAGCTCCTCATCGGTGAAATGACTTCGGAGGATAGGCACATGCTGCTTCACTTGCTCACGATCGATGTGCGTTGCCGTTAGCATTATCTGCGGGTCGGGGAGGATAATCTCCACCTTATTGCCCTTCTTCCTGACGTTTCCCTCATTAAACTCGGAAAAGTCGATATATGCCTTGAGCGTGGCATCAATGGGAATGGCTATCTTCCGCTCGCCAAACGGCAGGTCGATAGAGAACTCCTGATTCATGATGGTACCCGTCAGTTTCTTGGTGTCATCATGCGTAATGATTTTCCGTACTTGGCATTCAGCGGAATACAGGCGCGAGCATTTCTGTATCTGCATCGCCATCATCGGGATGGTATCGATGATTTTTCCTTTCCCCCCAAACTGGCAACCTTGGCATGATGCGAAGAGAAAAGGCAATAATATAATAATAATGTGAAACGGTTTCTTCATCGTCGTTCGTAAAAAACAGGGCAAAGATACAAAAATATATTGATATTTTGTTATGATTTGGGAACATTATATGACGAAATGACGATACAATATGTTGATTTGGTTGAGGAACATGTTACTATTTGATATTTAAAATGATGTTAATTTGTTGGATTAACATCTTTTTTTTGATAATTCATTAAACCTGATGCATGTTTTTGCGTCAAAATGATAGTTGCAACTGACAAACAGAATCAATAATCATCAATAATAAACAGAAAACATGAAGAAGACTATTTTTGCTTTTATAGCAGCAATCACGCTATCGACATCAGTCATGGCACAGAACGAAGAAGGCAGAAGGCCACAGAGACAACAGATGGACAGAACCGAAATGGTGAAAGTTCGCACAGAGCGAATGGTGCAGGAATATGGCCTCAATGAGGCACAGGCAGCCAAGTTGCAGGAACTGAACACTTCATTTATTGACAAGATGCCACGGATGGGTGGTCCTCGCATGGGCGGTCCTCGTGGTCAAATGGGAAGACAAAGGAATGTTGACGGCGGAACGGGTGCTACAACCCAGGGCGACAACAACGAGCGTCCAAGCCGTGAGCAGATGGAAGCCCGCATGAAAGAGATGAGAGCCAACCAAGAAGCATACGATGCCGAGTTGAAGAAAATCATGACAGACGAGCAATTTGCCAAGTATCAGGAGAACAGCCAGAGACGTATGCAGGGCGGTCCACGCGGTCCCCGTGGTGGCAATCGCGATCGTTCCAATCAATAGAATCATACACTTTTCATAAACAACTGAACTTTTATTATATCGTGTGAGACTCAATGGGTCTTAGAGTATTCAGGTAACGACCTTCCCGATTTTTGGGGAGGTCTTTTTTTGTGTATATGTTTTTTTTTCGTACTTTTGCAATCAAATTTATATACTGATATGAGAAAGATACTTGTTTCTTTGTTGTCTTGCCTGTTGCTGATACCCATGGTGGGCTGTCAGGAAAAACCCAAGAATGAAGTGATTATCACCAAGATGCCTCCCAAGAAGGCGGTGAACAAAGACACCTTGAAGGTGGGCGACTATTCACAGAGCCGTGACGTGGAGTGGGTGGGGTCTGTCTATACGGTGGAGGTGAACCGCCAGGCTGATGCCTCTTTGCCCATCGTGAAGGATGATAGTGGGCAGAGGTATTATGACAATTCCATCCTTGTGAGGGTTTACCGAAAGGATGGGAGCGTATTTTTCAAACGTCAGTTTACCAAGAAGGATTTTGATGCCTACGTCGAGGAGCCTTATCGAAAGAATGGGGTGTTGCTCGGAATCGTCCTCGATAAGGCTGAGGGTGACTTCATCTACATGGCTGCAAGCGTGGGTTCGCCTGATAAGTCGAGCGATGAATTTGTGCCGCTCGTGGTGAAAATATCCCGCATGGGACAAGTGGGCATCAGCAAGGATACGCAATTGGATGCTGAAAACACGGGCGATTTCCCAGAGAGAGTCGAGATCCCAGACGATGAAGGCGTATAACAGCCGCCTCACAATCTCCATTTTCCATCTTTC
>JAFYZV010000220.1 GCA_017548525.1 Prevotella sp. | reverse complement strand
ATGGCTGGTGCAACGACACACGGAAGGAAAACATGCCTCTATGTATGTGACAGATTATTATTTTTGTTGTCGCCTACCCAAGGGCAGACTATCCCTTGCGGCAACCTTTCCACCAGCCATTTCGAAACACCCAAGGGCGTTTCTGCATGGCTGGCTACCCTATCCAATGCCTAACGGCATTAACCCAAGCCATGTTAATTCCCGATCCATTGTTTTTGACTGCAACCATAATGAATAGTTGGCCGTATGTCAGTCGATACATCATTATAAAGATAGAGACAGAAAATGTCATTTTTCATTCATTGTAGGGGCGGATCAGCGTATCCGCCCGCAGCCAATATCATCAGAAAAAAAGGATGCACTTCCCATACGTGTGATAGAAGGGTAAGTGCTAACGCACAGGGCGCACGGGACGCTCGCCGTGAAGATTCCAGTAGTCCCATTCCGAAACCGCACTGTCAGAATCGAAGAACAAGTAGAAAGCACCACCATCATCATCGTTAGGACTGGATGACCAATAGTAACCACTCAAATTAACATAGTAGAAGTAAATCCAATGACAACCCGCTGCGGGTAGGAACACCGAACCACCATTCCTACCTGTAAATTCTCGGCCATTCACACCGTTTTGGGTCGTCCACACAGAAGTTGTGTTATTCAGAAGTTCTATAATCTGGTCTAATGACGGTGCGGAAGTCACCTGCCTGAAAGTATAATATCCACCATAGCCCTCTGGCATGGATGCCCCCTCATTGCAGCAACGCCACTGCGTACCCGAAGGCAGCCCCAGGTCTATCCAATGTGGGTGGTTGGCATCGGGACAACCCTGATAAGAAGAATTTGAGGAAACAAAATATACACTATCAACCATAGCGACAGATAATCTATTAACAATGTTTCCTCTCCATATAATCCATTCAACATCATTTTCCATTGATAAAGTGATGCTGTCAATATCAGAACAAGCATAAGTTCCAACTATTCTACCATCATGATAAAAGTATAGAGATTTTTCAGATTGTGCCATTAATTCTTCTGATGGAACAAATACCAAGATGGCGCACATGAATACCATTACCTTTTTCATCTCTTCACGATTTTATAGGTTAGACCATTGACTGTCACGAGATACACACCATCGTTCAGGTGGGCAAGGGGGAAGGCGTATTCGCCATCGCTCTTGACGGTTTTCTTGAAGATGGATGTGCCATTGAGGGAGGTGAGCGACACTTTGCTGCCCGCCTTGAGCGCGGGAAACAGCAGCGACTCGCCATCGAGGATGAATGCGGCATCGTCGGCGAGGAGGCTCTTGATACCGTCGGGGATTTGCTCATACGTGAACTTCGCCATGTTCTCCAAGGCATAGTGGTGGGCTTCCTTGGTGGTGATGACGAGCTCCGTCTCGGTGAATGTGACTTGTGGTCTTTCCTCCAAGGCGAATGCCACATGGGCACCATCCTTGGTCCATACCACCAACTGCGTCTTTGCCCCATCCGCCAAGGCGGGTATGTGGAGCGTCAATGCCAACAGGCAGGATAATAGGTACTTTTTCATCATTCGTTTTATGTGTTATCAGTTATCATTCGTGTTATTCGAGATATTCGTGTTTGTAAATATATGTTCGTATGATTGAAAAACGTGGACCATAACTTCGTCTACGTTTCGGAGGTATCGGCAAACACCTTGCATTCATATACGAGTAAAAGCCCACGCCGTGGCGTGAGCGTTAAGTCTTTACCCTTGAATGCTTCTTGAATTTTTTGCCGAAATTTCCGAAACAGAATATAGCTAACGCTTCCTTATCATCGTGTCTTTAGTTTGTTTTGTTAAATAGGCATATCCATTTATGATTTTATTACTTGGTTACAAAGATACAAACTATTTCGCAAACCGCAAATCTTGTATAAAAAATCTTGACTTCAGGCAATACAAATACCATTTTTTTTGTATCTTTGCAGCATACCTATCTCTAATACTTATCATGATGAAGAAAGAAATGACAGTAAAGGATGTCGTCATCAAGACCATAACAAAGGAAGGCATTGACTATATCTGCATCACAGACATAGCCCGGCAGAAGAATGCCATTGAACCAAAAGATGTTGTTAAGAACTGGATGCGCCAGAAAAACACCTTGGAGTATTTAGGGCTATGGGAGAAGTTGAACAACCCCAAATTTAAAGGGGTCGAATTCGACCCCCTTTTGGCAAATGCTGGTAGTAACTCTTTCACAATGAGTCCTACAAGGTGGGTTGAACTAACAGCCGCAATAGGCATTTTCACCAAGAATGGAGCTGGAGGTGGAACATACGCCCAACGTGACATTGCTTTCAAGTTTGCCAATTGGATTTCAGTTGAGTTTGAACTATATCTTGTCAAAGAATTCCAACGACTGAAAGCCAAGGAACAAGAGCTGTTGGGATGGACAGCCAAAAGGGAACTCTCCAAAATCAATTACCGCATTCATACAGATGCCATCAAAAGCCATTTGATACCACAAGAAGTGACCTCAGCGCAAGCGAGCGTCATCTATGCGGAGGAAGCCGACGTGCTGAATGTCGCCATGTTCGGAATGACTGCCAAGCAATGGCGTGAGGCTAATCCCGAATTGAAAGGCAATATCCGTGACTATGCTTCCATTAATGAACTAATTTGCCTATCAAACATGGAAAACATCAATGCCGTTCTCATCAACGACAACGTACCCCAAGGTGAAAGACTAATGAAACTCAACCAAATTGCCATCCAACAGATGCAAGTCTTAGAGGAGGATAGAAACAGAAACCTATTAATGTCGACAAATCATCCGTGAGCAAAGAACACTCCACTTAATTTCTAATAAATCGTAGCCTTGAGATATTAAACTGCGTTAATATTCTACATCTTTAGAAAACAATGTTTGCATTTTCTAAACCTTTAGAATATATTTGCAGCGTCAATCATCAACAAAGAAAGTGTCATTAACAAACAAAGAAAATGAAAGAGAAATCACAACTAACAAAGGCTGAGACACAGGTGATGAATGTCCTGTGGAGCCTTCCTACCGAACAAGGAGTCACCTCCGCCGAGGTGATGGAGCGGTATGCCGAGCCGAAACCCGCCATGACCACTTTGCTTACCTTCCTGAAACGGCTGACCGAGAAAGGCATTGTCCGCACGGAAAAGCATGGAAAACTATTGTATTTCACTCCCCTACTCACCTGCGAGGAATACACCCAGCAAATGATGACCGACATGAAAGACACGTTCTTCGGCGGTTCCCTCCACTCCCTAATCTCGTTCTTCGTGCGCCATGAGCCATTAGATAGCAAGGAGATAGACGAACTCGTGGACATCATTCGGCAGAAGAAAACACTCAACAACCAATAAACAACCTCATATTATGTACACCTTCAGCTTCGGACTGTTCCCCTTTATGGGACTGGTGATGGGCGGTGCGCTCTATGCCATCTATCACTTCACGCTACGGTTGAAATGTCCTGCCCGCAAGGCACAAGCTTTCCTCTTCATGGCATTATCATCCATCACGCTCTGTTCGGTGGTCAGCATCTTGACCGTCACGACTCCCGATTCTCTCTCCCTGTCATCAACCATGACGCATGAAAATGTAATGAACACGGAGTCAAGCCTCTCAACCCACAACCCCATGACGGGAAAAGACCCTTCCGCATCAGAAGCAATCACCACCAATTCCACCCTCGGCATCTCTCAGGAACTCAAGACATGGCAGACGAGTCGCCTCCTCCCTGTCCTCCTTAATGACGCAAGCGGCATGTTTGGCGGCATCTATCTCGTAGGTATCCTCGCCATGCTGGCATATTTCATTGCCCAATTGTGTTACCTCTTCCTTTTCCGAAAGCGGCAAAAACCCACTGGGAGCAACCAAGGGGCATACGTCTACGAAATGGAGGCGGTCAACTTGCCTTTCTCCTTTGGGCATCATGTGTTTCTCCCGAAAGTCCTAACGGGTCATGTTCGGCAGCATGTCTTGATACACGAGTTGTCACATGTACACCATCATCACTTCGCATGGCTTTGCCTATCGGAACTATTGCTTTGCCTCAATTGGTACAATCCTTTCGCTTGGCTGTTCTTTAGCGAGATGCGGTTACAACAGGAATTAGAGGTGGATAACGATGTCCTCGCCTCTGGCATCGACCGTGAGCAATATCAAATGAGCCTCCTCTCTATCAGTACCCAGCGGGGCAAATGGCTCCTCACGCAACAAGCATTCATCGGCGAGCCACTCAAGAAACGCCTACTTTTCATGAATACCACCATCAACACTCGTCGTGCCACGATGAAATGGGCATTCGCATCAATGGCAGCTTGTCTGTTGGTAATAACATTGGTAGCTGTCTCATGCCAGATGAGACAACAAGAGCGGAAACACCCGTTGCAGGGATGTTGGGAGAGGGAATCATTCCAGCATAGCGTCGCCGATTATGAGTCACCCCAAGAAGAACATACCTATAAGTTTTATGGCGACTATGGCGAGTTGGTCTTGGAATACAGCCAAGACGACAGCATCTACATCTCCTCTTTTATGTTGAGTGGGATGGAACAGCAGGTACATGGCGACACCTTGACCGACAAACACGGGAAGCCTATCCCATATAAGTTGGACGACGGCGTGTTGACATGGAAGTGGGTGGAGAGAGCTGCAGGCTACGACAGAAGGCATCCCGAGGAGGTGGTAACCACAGAGCAGTGGCGCAAGGCAACGCCCGATGCCCACATCATCGACCTCTTCCGCACTCTATGCACACCCACCACAACATTAGGAACCCATGGCATGAATGGTGTATGGGAAATGGATTCGCTCAAAATACTCAACCCAACTCCCGAGGATGTATGTAATCCTGACCGCGACTTTCTCATCATCCACGACAACTTGTATTTTTTCATCGTCTACCAGACTGATTACATCCCGAGTCCCTCTACCGACTTCAGGATAGCGGGCGATTGCGGAGAGTTTGGTGTGAAGGACAATGGCGACTTCCTCCTCCAAGGCAAAACCTATGAGATCATGCCCACAAACGATAAGGATCACCTCATGCTCTTCAAGAACCCAGCTAACAATCCTGATGGTCAGGGATTAGGTTTGCATTTCTATTACCACCGCATAGAGATGCCCGATTTCCTACCTCGCCTGTTTGAGCCAGCTTTCTCCAATATGCCACAATAGACTGACGACATTTACCGTTTATACAATATAAGCCGCATGTGCGCCCTGCACATGCGGCTTGTATGATCAATCAATCGTAATTACTAGTTCACAATCTTCTTGCCATTGACGATAACCACGCCACGGTAGTTGGCATCGACACGCTGGCCAGAGAGATTATAAATGTTAGAGTTGTCATTGATGCGGGTCACCACATGAGCTATACCCTCGGCAACGGTCTGTGTTGCTTTGACAGGCTGCACCTCGGGTGCATTCCTGTAAATGTTATTAAACAATCCCTCGATGTCATAGAGGAAGCCGTCGCCAGCCAATGCCGACACGTCGATGCCTTTATACAACTGCACACGCTGACCATCAGCATCCTCTGCAAAATAGTTGCTACCGTCAGCTACCACCTTCACGTTGTGAAGCACCACAAGGTCGCACTTATGGTTCAAGGCGATGATTTCGGGAATGGTAGCCTCCGTGGGAACCACCTCTGTCCCTGCCGTCACCTGTATGCCGTCAGCATTGGTATCTGCATTGTCTTTCATCTCATGGATGCCATAGTAATTATTGTAGTCCATGATGACGAAGCCATTCAGCATATCGCCGACATTAAAGGTTAGTGCTGTATTAAAGAGCATCAAGCACTTGTCGCCTTCCCTCAAATAAACGTTCTTGCCATTGGCGGTCTCATCGATGTATGTCACTTGAGCATTGTTCAACGTCAACTTCACATTCTTGAGATTTTTGGTCATCTCGTTAAGATCTGCAATGGTCTTCTCCTCCAATTGCACTTCCTTCTTGGTGAAGGTCATCTCGGCATAGAGTTCCGCGCCTTCCTCAAACGCCCTCACGGTCGTCGTTTCCGTCAAAGTAAATGGGGCGGTGTACTGTATAGCGGTCTTGGAGTCCACAGGGTCAGTACCGTCGATGGTGTAATACACCTCGTTGTCGGGATTAGAGGGGATAATGGTTACCGTCGTGGAGGTCTCAAACTCCTGCTCGCCTTGAATGACAAGTTCTGCCTCCTTCACCTCATTAATGCTCAATGTCTTGATTTCCCAAGTGGCAGCGGAAGTTTCAGAACTGGTATATCTGAATCCTAATGTTACTTTCTTTCCTGCATATTTTGACAAATCAATCTGTGCATCCACGTATTTCCAATCATTACCCGTAAACCATGTTGGGATGGTTAATTGCTCCCAATCACCACCTTCAACCTTTACCCAGATGGTTGCTTCCATTTCCATGTTTGCAAAGAACTTACCCGTATGAGAGAATGTCAATACAGGAGCAGTTACGCTTGTCATGTCAAATACAGGAGAAACCAACCAACTCTCAGTTACATATCTTACATTATCAACATAAGCAGATGCTTTCATTCCATAACTTGAACTATTTGACCATACAAAGTCGAGTCCTTCAGGTAATACAACGTCATTGATGGTGAATGCTCCCTGTCCTTTCGTGAAGTCAATGGAATAAGGTACGGCAACTTCAGTTGGATCTATCACAGGTGGTTCACCACCCTGTCCATCGGTATAGTCTTTCGTAGGATAAATCTCGTAAACATCTTTATAGAGAACCATAATTCCCTCCACATCATACGTGGTATTCTCCTCGGGAGTTCCTTTCACTACTTTAAACTTGTCGAAAATCTGTACCTCATCACCACCAACCGTCGCGTAAATATTGGTATTGTTTCCTTCTTGTCTTGACACAATTGTCACACCCATAATCTTTACGAAGTCACAAACGTATGCATCATTCTTTGCTTCGGCAATGGTCAATGTCTTGGGTGTTACTGTGCCAGCCGTAGCCGTGATTTTTTCGGCGTTTGTGTTGTCGGTTTTTGCCAACTCTGGAGTATTATTAAATAAGGTGTATTTACCAATCACAGAACCATTCAATACTTGACCAGTTGTAAAGGTAAGGCCAGTCTTGAAGAAATCAATAGCACCAGAGTTGTCACGAACATATACATCGTTGGTGCCAGCATAAAGCACTTGGGCATTATTCAGTTTCAAAATTGCCTCCGTACCATTGTCAAGAGCCTTGAAGGCAGCGATGTTGTCAACACTTGGAAGGTCTGGATCTACTGGTGGCTCCTCTCCTTCTCCGTTGGTGTAGTCTTTCGTGGGATAAATCTCATAAACATCCTTATAGAGAACCATAATTCCCTCTACATCATACGTGGTGTTCTCCTCGGGAGTACCTTTCACTACTTTAAATCTGTCGTAAACCTGTACTTCTTCATCACCCACCGTCGCATAAATATTGGTTTTGCCGTCTTCTTGTCTTGAAACGATTGTCACACCCGTAATCTTTACGAAATCACAAACGTATGACTCATTCTTTGCCTCGGCAATAGTCAATGTCTTGGGCGTTACCGTCCCAGCTGTTGCCGTGATTTTATCGGCTTTTGTGTTGTCGGTTTTTGCCAACTCTGGCGTATTATTATATAAGGTGTATTTTCCAATCACAGAACCATTCAACACTTGACCTGTTGTAAGGGAAAGACCAGTATTGTAGAAATCAATGGCACCAGTATTGTCACGAACATAGATGTCACTCGTGCCAGCATAAAGCACTTGGGCATTATTTAGTTTCAAGATTGCCTCCGTTCCATTAGCAAGAGCCTTGAAAGCAGCAATATTATCCATGGTCTGCAAGTCGGGATCAGGATCAGGACCAGGAGTGTCACCCGATCCACCTTCACCAGCGTCAGCGGTAATCACGATGGAAGAGAAGTCGAATTGCCCAGCCTTTGTTTCACCATCAGAACCATAAACGGCTTTGTCGCCAACGGTGAAAGAAACTTCTGACGCACTACCCGTCCATGTTACCGTCACATCGCCAATTGCTTGTGTGGCAATTGTTCCCGTTGAAGCAGAGATTTCTGCAAGTCTTTTCTTGCCTTGAGTAGAGATAGTGAACACGATTTTCGTCATGTTACCAGCAGAGTTGGTAATCGTAAAAGTGTTCTTGGCATACATGCGTAGGTCTTTTCCATTGGCATTGTAAGCAGGTGCCGTTGACCCATTGTTCTTGACAGCTGTGAACGTAAACGTGCCATTGGTTGCCGTATTGCCAGCATCCGCAATGCCAGCATTCTGGATATCCTCGGCATTAAACGTAAAGTCTTCAGCGAAGACACGGTTTCCTCCCATCAATATGATGGCGAGAAAAACAGATAAACGTAAAAATCTATTCATAAGCTTATTATTTAGGATTATTTATGCAAAGGTAACGATTATTTCCCTCTCTACCAAAATTTTTTCATCTTTTCAGTTTTCCTCTTTTCCACTGTTCCCAATTGCTTGACAGGGAAGGTGAAATATGTGTCAGGGAATGGTTCATCCTTCAATGTGAAGTGCCACCATTCCGTCGGGAAAGGCTTGAATCCATGGCGCATCATGGCACTCCGCAGCACCATGCGGTTATAGAATTGCACGGAGGTAATGCTGTCGTTTTTCACATAGTCAAGTGTTTCGGGATTGCCTCCAAAGTCAGGATGGCTCTCATGACCAAACCAATCAAAGGTGCCACCCATGTCAAGTTCCTTCTCCGTTGCCATGTCAAACAACGTCAAGTCAACTGTTGAACCCCGTGTATGACCACTTCGTTCACAGATATATTCCTTGGGAAACAACTCGCTTTTGTCGAGGTCGGGATAAAAATAGGGTTTCATGAGTGTGTCGTTGACATCTGCACCCCACCGCATGAAATGGTCTACGGCACACTGGGGGCGGTATGCGTCGTATATTTTCAGCCTATACCCATGTTGGAGCAAGTCATCACTCACCGCCCGTAAGCTATCGGCAGCCTCTCGAGTGAGTAGTGCGGTCGGTTCGAGATAACCATCGATGCGCTCGCCTACGAAATTATAGGTGCTGAAATAGCGAATCTCAAGAATGGCATCGGGTACCACGTCGGAAATCGTGACAAACTCCCTACTGTCGTTTGTGTCAATCACGGCTTTCTCTATCTTGCCTTTGCAAGCGACAAGAAGTAGGATAAAACCTATCAAAAATAAAACTCTTGCTTTCATACCATTCATGTTCTTTATTATTTAACCAATCGAATCGGGTCATCGTACTGCTTCTGGAGCTTTCGGAGTTCCTTCATCATCTTCTTTGTAATCTTCTCTGTCCCTCGTTGTCCATAGATGTTGTGCATCTCATGGGGGTCTTCCTGAAGGTCATACAATTCCCATTCATCAATGTCATTGTAGAAATGGATGAGTTTGTAGCGACCGTTGCGAACTCCATAATGGCGTTTCACGGAATGCTCGGCAGGGTATTCATAGTAATGGTAATACAGGCTCTTGCGCCATTTCTTGGGATGTTGTCCTTTCAACAAGGGCAACAAAGACACCCCTTGGATGTCAGACGGAATCTTTGCTCCCGCTATATCAAGGAAGGTAGGGGCATAATCGATGTTCTGAACCATCTCCTCCACATCGCCTTTCCTATCATATCCTTGCGGCAGTTTCATGATGAGCGGGGTCTGGAAGCTCTCTTCGTACATGAATCGCTTGTCAAACCATCCATGCTCTCCCATGTAGAAGCCTTGATCGGACGTGTACACCACGAGCGTGTTTTGCATCAGTCCTTTCTCCTCCAAATAGTCGAGAACGCGTCCCACGTTGTCATCCAAGCATTTCACCACTTTGGAATAGTCACGCATATAACGCTGGTATTTCCATTCCGCAAGCTCCTTCCCCGAGAGGTCTCTGGCATAAAAGTCCTCGATGATGGGCTGGTAGAAAGCATCCCAAGCCGCTTTCTCTTCGGCATTCATGCGTCTGCAAAACCATTCATAGTTCCATTTGAGACGACTTTTCTTGTCGGGACGGTACATCTTGAGGTCATAAATCAAGTCCATATCCTTGATGACGCTCATCTCCTGTTGCTGCGCGGCGACCCGCCCCTCATAATCATCATAGAAATTATCAGGCAATGGGAACACCTTATCTTCATAAAGTGGCAGTTCTGGCGTGTTCGCCATCCAGTTACGATGGATGGCCTTATGGTGGATCATGATGCAGAACGGCTTCGACTTGTCACGCTCATGCTCCATCCAGTTGATACTCTTGTCGGTAATCAAGTTTGTCAGATAACCCTGCACCCGCACCGTATCGCCCGTCATCTTGATGAAATCGGGATTGTAGTAATGGCCTTGGCCTGGCACAATCTCCCATTTGTCAAACCCTTGGGGTAAACTCTCCAAATGCCACTTGCCGAAGATAGCTGTCTGGTATCCCGCCCTTTGCAACAGCAAGGGAAAAGTCTGTTGTGACGCATCAAATACGCAAGTGGTGTTATCCGTAAAACCATTCTTGTGGCTATGCTTGCCTGTGAGGATGCAAGCGCGGGAGGGACCACTCAGGGAGTTGGCGACAAAGCTATTCGTAAACCGCACTCCACCACGGGCAATGCGGTCAAGGTTGGGTGTCTCGATATAACGATGGTCATAACAACTCATCATCTGTGCCGTATGATCATCTGTCATGATAAACACGATGTTCGGTCGGTCACCATTCTGGGCAATGGCACTCATCGCCGTCACAAGGAAAGAGCCTCCAATGGGTAATCTATTGTTCATATTAAATCATTTCTTAGCTTAATAGATGACTATGCAACAAAGGTAGTAATTGTTTCTGAAATATCCTTATTTTGACACCATGAATTATCAAAAAAACGCTCAATTCCATGTTTTTCGACAAAAACGATGGTTTGAATCACGTTTTATTGTATTTTTGCACCATACAATTATTCCTTTCTAACGATGGCAACGATTGCACCCTTTGGACATCCTTTCACCATGATGGCAAAGCCGATTGGCGCTTGTTGTAATCTCGCGTGTACCT
>JAFYZV010000219.1 GCA_017548525.1 Prevotella sp. | reverse complement strand
CTTTTTCACCCATAAGGATATGAAAGCGGCGGAAATGGTTAAGACGCTTAACCACTTGTTCAAGGCTTTCACTTTGATTCCATTGGAAATAAAGGCGCAGACAAGCGATTTCGGTATCTTGGATGTCGGCATCCACATCATAATATGCTGCCATTCTGTCAATGATTTGGGAGAGGGATTCGTTCTCGAAAACCACAATGGAAGGTGCAGAGGGTGCATCCATTTCCTTTTGGAAGTCACCCACCGACGAGGTGACAGTGGGGAAAATCTGCCGCTGGTGATACCACCTGATGCTTAGAGCCACGGCGATAGCCATGACCGTCAAAGCGAAGAGAACACCCAAGAAACGGGCTGTTATCTTTCGGCGGGCTTGAACGATATGCTTGTAAACGGCGGGAATGCTAATGCCCAATTCCTTGGAAATAGCCCGACACGTCATGTTGTCGCCATACCGCATGAGAAAAACCTTCTTGGTCTTTGGGGACATCTGTTTCTCCGCATAGTGGATGACATCAACTAAAGCGGGCTTGACCGGCTCTTCATCGGGTAGTTCCATCACAGCTTCCGCAAAGAGATAGGGCTTGGCTTTTTGTTGGGCTTGGCGATGCTTGATGATGTCTTGGCAGCGATTGTGTACGCTTGTCAGTAGATAGTTTCTCCAACGATTCGTGTTCGTCTCTGCGAAATGATCCACCAACCACACGAAAATGTCATTGACGACATCCTTTGCATCCTCTTCGTCATGCAAAATGGAATGTGCCAGTTGGCACATTTCCGTGTGATGTTGCCTATAGAGATGCTCTATTTCCCGTCGTACGTTATTTTCGTTTTGTTCCATCCACATACTAATATGACGAGCGACATCGGCTTTTTATACCTTCAAAAGAAGATTTTTATGCAAAACCGTGGATTTCGGATAAAAGAAAAGGATGAAAGATGATAGCGTACATGCCTATACACGCTCATCCTTCATCCTTCGACCTTGATCCTTCAGCACTTATTTCTTAGTCAGTTCCATGGTGTCGCGGGCAATGACAATCTCCTCGTCAGTAGGAACCACCCACACCTGCACCTTGGAATCGGGTGCGGAGATAAGTTTCTCCTCGCCACGGCTGTTGTTGGCTTCCTCATCCATCTTCACGCCAAGGAACTCCAATCCTGAGCAAGCTCCCATACGGGTGCTGATTTGGTTCTCGCCGACACCCGCCGTCCATACGATGACATCCACGCCACCCATGGCGGCAGCGTATGCACCGATGTATTTCTTGATGCGGTAATTGTACATCCGCAGGGCGAGTTGGGCACGCTCGTTACCCTCACTTGCCGCCTCTTCCACATCGCGCATGTCGCTCGAAATGCCCGTGATGCCGAGGACACCACTCTCCTTGTTGAGGAAGTCTGCCATCTCCTGTGGCTTCTTGCCAAGCTTATCCATGACGTAGGTGACGGCACTGGGGTCGATGTCGCCTGAGCGCGAACCCATCATCACGCCAGCCAATGGCGTGAGACCCATGGAAGTGTCGATGACCTTGCCGTCCTTGATGGCTGCCACGGACGCTCCATTACCAATGTGGCAGGTGATAATCTTCAAGTCCTTGATGTCCTTGCCCATCAATTCCGCCACACGGTGTGACACGTAGCGATGGCTTGTGCCGTGGAAACCATAGCGGCGCACATGGTATTTCTCATACAACTCGTAGGGAATGGCATAGAGATATGCCTCGGGGGGCATGGTGGCATGGAAAGCATTGTCGAATACCGTGACCTGTGGCACTCTCGGCATGAGGTGGTCAACGGCACGAATACCCTTCAAGTGACCAGCATTGTGGACGGGAGCGAGGTCGCAAAGGCTCTCGATACCAGCCTCCACATCCTCGTTGACGATGCAACTCTTCTCGAAGAGGTCGCCGCCCTGCACGATGCGATGTCCCACGGCATCGATCTCGTCAAGGCTCTTGATGGCACCATATTCATCGTTGAGCAGTGTCTTGAATACGAAGTTCACACCCTCCTTGTGGTCAGGCATGTCGTGCATGAGGATTTTCTTCTCGCCATTGGGCAAGGTCAGTTTGAGGAAGGCGTTGTCCAAACCGATACGTTCCACGCCTCCTTGTGCCATAACAGACTCATCGTCCATGTTATACAACTTGTACTTGATGGAAGATGAGCCGCAATTTAATACCAATATCTTCATATACTTTATTTCTTAGCGTCCATTGCTTGGCAAGCCGTGATGGCTATCATATAATAAATGTCATCCACAGAGCAACCGCGAGAGAGGTCGTTGACAGGACGGGCAATGCCTTGGAGAATGGGGCCGATGGCGACGGCATCGCCGAGACGCTGTACCATCTTGTAACCGATGTTGCCCACTTCCAAATTCGGGAATACCAACACGTTTGCCTTGCCAGCAATCTCACTGCCTGGACATTTCTTCGCTCCAACAGAAGGAACAAGGGCGGCATCGGCTTGCAACTCGCCGTCAATCTTCAATGACGGGTCTTTCTCTTTTGCCAAACGAGTAGCCTCAATCACCTTGTCTACCACCTCATGCTTAGCACTTCCCTTGGTAGAGAAACTCAACATGGCAACACGTGGCTCGGCAAAACCTGCCACGCTCTTGGCGGTCTGTGCCGTGCAGACGGCAATCTGTGCCAACTGGTCAGCATCGGGCATCGGTGTGACTGCCACATCACCCACTACGAGAACGCCGTCTTCGCCATATTGCTTCTCCTTGGAAATAAGGAGCAAGCCACCACTCACACAGGTAATGCCCGGTGTGCATTTGATAATCTGCAAGGCAGGACGAAGGGTATCGCCTGTAGTGGATAGCGCACCGCTAATCTGACCGTCAGCACCCTCGGTCTTGATAATCATGCAACCCAGGTAGAGCGGGTTTTTCGTCACCAATTCGCGTGCTTGCTCAATGGTCATGCCCTTCTTCTTGCGAAGCTCTGCCAACAACTGTGCATACTCCTCGCTCTTGGGGTTGTTCTCGGGGTCGATGATGGTAATCTTGTCAACATTCTTCAAGCCCCATTCCTCTGCCTTTGCCTTGATCTCAGCGGGGTTGCCTATCAAGATGATGTCGGCAATGTCGTCTGCCGTTGCACAGTCGGCGGCACGAAGTGTGCGCTCCTCGGTTGCCTCGGGGAGGACGATGCGCTGCTTGTTTGACTTAGCTCGCGCAACAATTTGTTGTAATAAATCCATGATTTGTTATTAATATGTTAAATATATAATGTTGTAGTCGTTTGGTATTGGAATGCAAAAATACGGATTTAATTTGGGCTATCCTTGCAATAGACAATTAAAAATCATTAAATGAGATGGAGGAAGAAATGAATTTCTCCCAGCATCATCTTCGTGTCCGCAAAGATACAGCCAACGTAATTCCGATGAAAGATGTTGACAAAATAGCATTCGGGAAAAGTTGTGAAATAGATATTGATAGGGAGTATTTGCTTATCTGACAACAACCAGCAATGTTAAAAACCGTAAAAACATGGGTGAATTTGTCCATCCAAACCTACAAATTGACATGAAAGCATCCTTTAAACATCTTTTGGGCGGCATTTATCACCCATAAATATGGCATTTTTGAGGCATAAATGCCACCCAAAAGATGTTAAATTGCCGCATCCACGGATAGCGGATTATGTCCTAAGAACACAACACATTGGTATTCAACATATTACATGAATGTCAAAAAACGGGGTTATTTCCACCCAAAGTTAAGGTCGTTGGCAAATAACGCAACCACGGAGGCTCATTTTGTGATAAAATATTGACAGATTTGAGCCGTTGAGTGTTGAATATTTAGTGTTGAGAAGACATACTTTCACTAAACATTCAACACTCAACAATATTCAAAAGATGGCGTTGCAGATTTTTTTTGTAATTTTGCACGGAAAAAGAAATGACGGTACTCCTGACATTATTGGTTTATTTCTGCATCTTGCTGATATATAGCAGAATGATTTCGCATGGTTCCAGCAATGATGCGTTCTACCGTGGCAACCGCCGGTCGCCTTGGTACATGGTGGCGTTTGGCATGGTGGGAGCCTCCATTTCAGGTGTGACATTCGTTTCAGTACCAGGGATGGTGAATGTGAGCGGTATGGCATACATGCAGACTTGCTTGGGATTTATCCTTGGATATATGGCGGTGGCATTTGTCTTGTTGCCCGTGTATTATAAATACAACCTCACAACTATCTATACATTCCTACAGAAAAGGCTGGGAGAAAGGAGTTACAAGACGGGTGCCTCATTCTTCCTGCTATCGAAGATGACGGGGGCTGCCGTGCGTTTCTATGTGGTGTGCATCATCTTGCAACGGTTCGTATTGGATGGCATGGGCATCCCTTTCCCACTAACGGTGGTGGGGATGGTGGCATTGATATGGCTCTACACCCACCGTGGCGGCATCAAGACATTGGTATGGACCGACTCGTTACAGACAGTTTGCATGTTCACGGCATTGCTCTTAATCATCTATCACTCGGCACAAGCCCTCGGCATGGACATTGGCGAGGTTTGCCAAGCCGTGGCTGCCGACTCGCGCAGTCGCATCTTCGTCTTTGATGACGTGATGGATAGGCAGTATTTCTGGAAACAGTTTGTGAGTGGCATCTTCATCGTTATCGTCATGACGGGTCTTGACCAAGACATGATGCAAAAGAACTTGACTTGTAAGAGCTTGCGTGATGCGCAAAAAGACATGTGTTCGTATGGCGTGGCATTCGTTCCAGCCAACTTGCTGTTCTTGGCATTAGGTGTCATGCTCTCCCTATTGGCAGAACGGCAGGGGTTGTCTTTGCCACAAGCGGGCGACGAGCTATTGCCGATGTTTGCCGCATCGGGGAAATTGGGAGAGACCGTGGTGGTATTATTCACTTTGGGTATCGTGGCAGCATCTTTCTCCAGTGCCGACTCCGCATTGACCTCCATGACTACCAGCTATTGCGTGGACATCTGCCAACGTCCACAAGACGAGCGCCTGCGCCGCCGTGTGCATGTGGCTATGGCTTGTTTCTTCGCCTTGTTCATCCTCCTGTTCCGTTTGGTCAACTCGACGAGTGTCATCGATGCCATCTATATCCTATGCTCATATACGTATGGACCACTGTTGGGCTTGTTTTCCTTTGCCCTCCTAACGAAACGAGATGTCAACGACCGCCTTGTGCCATGGATTGCTATCGCCTCGCCAGTAGTATGTTTGGTTGTTAATGATGTTACTAAGCGGTTTACAGATTATCAATTTGGTTATGAATTGTTAATGACAAACGGTTTGCTTACTTTTATGGGTTTATATTTGGCGAAACGAAAATAAAAACGTACTTTTGCAAGCAAAATGTCATCATATTGACGAAATAACTCGCAAACATATTATCATTTCAACTTATAAACTCAATTAAGCAATGAGCAAGCAAAAGAAATTTATCCTGCAAGAAAGCGAAATCCCTACACAGTGGTACAACATCCAAGCAGACATGCCCAATAAGCCCCTGCCCCCCATCCACCCTGCCACGAGGCAGCCATTGGGATGGGAAGACTTGGCGCATATTTTCCCTACAGAATGCTGTAAGCAAGAACTTGACACCGAACATGCGTGGATAGACATCCCCGAGGAGGTTCTCGACAAGTATAAATACTACCGCGCCACGCCGTTGGTTCGCGCATACGCCTTGGAAGAGGCCATCGACACCCCAGCTCATATTTATTTCAAGAACGAGAGTACCAATCCTTTAGGGTCGCACAAGATAAACTCCGCTTTGCCCCAATGTTATTATGCCAAGCAGGAAGGTACCACTAACGTAACGACAGAGACAGGTGCTGGACAATGGGGAGCAGCATTGAGCTATGCCGCCAGCGTGTTTGGTCTCGAAGCCGCCGTGTATCAGGTGAAGATTTCGATGCAGCAGAAACCTTATCGTTCGAGCATCATGCGCACATTTGGCGCAGCCGTGACTGGCTCGCCATCAATGTCTACCCGTGCAGGAAAGGACATCATCACCAAAGACCCAACCCATACGGGGTCACTTGGCACCGCCATTTCCGAGGCAGTGGAACTCGCTACCACTACTCCTCATTGTAAATATACATTAGGTTCTGTACTCAATCACGTGGGCTTGCACCAGAGTATCATCGGCTTGGAAGCAGAGAAGCAGATGGCGATGGCGGGCGAATACCCAGACATGGTGATAGCTTGCTTTGGCGGTGGCAGCAACTTTGGTGGCATCGCGTTCCCCTTCATGCGTCATAACATCCTCGATGGCAAGACCACGGAGTTTATCGCAGCAGAGCCAGAAAGCTGTCCGAAGTTGACACGAGGCAAGTTTGAATACGACTTTGGAGATGAGGCAGGTTACACGCCATTACTGCCCATGTTTACCATTGGTCATAACTTCAAGCCCGCCAACATCCATGCAGGCGGCTTGCGTTACCACGGTGCTGGCATGATCGTGAGCCAGTTGATCAAGGATAAGATGATGCGCGGCGTAGACATCCCACAATTGGAGACCTTCGAGGCAGGTATCTTGTTTGCCCGTACCGAAGGCATTATCCCCGCTCCAGAGAGCAGCCATGCCATTGCCGCCGCTATCCGCGAGGCGAAGAAATGCAAGGAAACGGGTGAGGAAAAGGTGATCCTCTTCAACCTCAGTGGCCATGGATTGATAGACATGACGGCATACGATCAGTTTATCAATGGCGACTTGAACAACTATCAAGTGTCAGATGAAGAGATTGCAAGGAACTTACAGGACGTTCCAAAAGCATAAAGGCTTTACACTTCGATTATCTTTAAGGTCTCTAAGGACACTCAAACATCCTTAGAGACCTTAGTCTTTTATTTCTCAATGGTTAATACAACATCCTCCTTGGTTACGTTCTCGCAATTGAAGAAATCGGAATTGACCTCTGCGGAGACGTGTACATTCTTCAAATGGATGTTCTTGATGGGCTTTTCGGGCAATCCATTGAAGAACAAGGCACGACGGGCATGGCGACAATAGATATTTTCGATGTTGATGTCACGGAATTCAGGTGTCGTCTCATCCACGGGTTTCATCTCGATGTTGTTCACCTTCTCACCACTTTCCAACACCTCGATGACAGATTTCCCACCATAGAAGAGGTCGAAAGTGATAGCATCACCTTGGATGTCAAACATGGAGATGTTGCGGATATTGATGTTTTCCACCACGCCGCCGCGTCCCCGACAGCTCTTGAAGCGTAGTCCCACATCCGTTCCAAGGAACTGGCAATTCTGTACAAGGATATTTTTCACGCCACCACTCATTTCTGAACCAACCACAAATCCACCGTGTCCCTGAAACACAGTGCAACCATCCACCACCACATTCTCACAGGGCTTGCCACGCTTACGACCGTCGGCATCTTTGCCACTCTTGATACAAATACCGTCATCACCCGCATCAAAGGTTGAGTTGACAATCAATGCGTTCTTGCAAGACTCCAAGTCGAGTGCGTCACCATTCTGTGCATAATCGGGGTTTCGGGCAAGAATGTTGTCGATGATGATATTCTCGCACATCAGCGGGTGGATATTCCAAGCGGGGGAATTTTGGAAAATGACATCTTTCAGCAATACATTCTTACACCCCACAAGACTCACCATCACAGGGCGGAGGAATCGTTTCACCTCGTTCCATTCTTCATCGGTCTGCAATCCTCTTGGCACATTCATGTCGGCGATGGAGTCGCCCTTGGCATATCCTGCCGAGGGGAACCACAGGTCGTTGCGCTTAAACACGCCTTGTTGCATACCCGTAAACTTCTTCCATTGTCCCTCTGTAACCTTGGCTTTCTTCAAAGGACGCCAATAAAGACCATTGCCGTCAATGGCACCTTGTCCCGTCACGGCAATGTTCGTGGCATTACTCGCTGAGAGGGGCGACTGGCAGCGGCGCGTCTCTAATCCCTCGAAGGAGGTCTTGATGATGGGATAAAGCGTCTCGTCGGCGGCAAAGAGGATAACGGCTCCCTTTTGTAGATGCAACTCTGTATTGCTTTTCAGTACGATAGGTCCCGTATACCACACGCCTTGTGGCACGATGAGCTTGCCTCCCCCCTTCTTTTCCAAGGCATCAAACGCCTTACGAAACGCATCTGTGCAAAGTGCGGAGCCGTCGCCCTTTGCCCCGAAGTCCGTGATAACGACTTGATTGGCGGGGATGACGGGTGCCTTAACGGCATTCATCTTAAACGGCAATCCCTGTGTATAACGTGCATAGGGATTGGGAGGACTCACTCTTCTGGCTCTTTGGGCAAATGTGCCAAGGCAAAACATGATGAGAATTGCCAAAGCTGTCAGTTGTAACTTTTTCATCTTGTTGCTATTTAAGTAGATTGATTTTTGGTATCTTGGCGCAAAGATACAAAAAAATGATCATATTATCGTTTCTATAAGATAAGAAATGATGAAGTTGAAGCGTTTAAAAGAGATGAAAAAAGAAAGGGACACGATTATTCGCATCCCTTATCCTAAAAAAACTGAATATTTCTCCTAATTCTTCTTTGTCGGTACATTAAACTCACAGACCTTCGAGATGGACTTATTACCCTGCAAAACAGATAGGCAGATACGAGCCGTACCGTCTTTCAGGCGATTGTCAGCCTTAATCATGGCAGTATAGCGGATACCCATTCCTGGGTCTATACGCTCCACGTGCATGTTGGGCGAGATGAAGATATGCTTGTTGCCTGTAACCTCCATCACAGTCGGTTGCACGTCATAGAGAGGCTTGGTACCGTGGTTGTACACCTCAAAGATGACCTTGCACACCTCGTTACGGTCAATGACGCTGTTTTGGTTATCGTCAACGATACGCGCATTGCGAATCTCAATTGTCTCTGCATAATCCAAACCTTGCGCCAACTGCTCCACACTCGATGACATAGGCATCACGGTAGTAGGCTCCTGGGCGGAGTAATTTCCAGTATAATCAGAGCTTTGGAAATCATAGAGACGGTCGTCGCCGCTGTTTGTTGCGTCAAAGCCGCTGTCGTCAAAGCCTTGTTGCTCATAGCTTGTGCCATTTTGCCCTGCCTTTTCCTGTGCTTTGCGTTGCATCACCTTCTGGTAATGGTCGTGTACCTCCTGCCTGTCTTTTCTCTCCTGGGCAGCGCCGATGGCACCTCCCACGATGGCACCGCCCGCCATGCCTACGATGGTGCCGATGTCTGACCCACGTGGGCCGTCACTAAGTCCTCCGATGGCTGAGCCGAGAATCGACCCGAAAGTTGCTCCCGTATAGGCACCTGAGCCTGTGTAGGTTCCGCAGCTACTGAGCAAGAATGCTGCGCCCATGGTGATTACAAATACTTTCTTCATGTCAGTAGATATTAAAATACGTTGCAAAAATACATGTTTTTGAAATGTTTTCTTGTGAAATATCCCTAAAAACATATAGGGATTTCCCTAAAACTCAATAATCAATGTCTGCCTTGGGCGCAATTTGAGGTCTTCGCCAATATTGACAGAACGTCCCGTGATGACATCGCGAGCCACGGTCTTTCCCTGAATGACCTCCGCATATCGTGCCACCTCCATCGTGGCGGACCCGCTTGTGCCATTCAGAATCGTCAGTACGGTCTTGTCCCCATATTGCCGTGCGATGACATACACACCCTTCCATGGGATGAATTGTGTCTGCTTTCCCTTGATGATGACATCATTACCTTGCCGCCAGTGGAGCAATTTACTCAGCCAATTAAACATCGCTTGTTCTGCCTTGGTGCGTCCCTCCTTGGTGAAGCCATCATGTTTGTCGCCAGGGAATCCACCAGGGAAGTCCTTTCTCACGTTGCCATCGGTAATCTCTTTCGTACCATTCATCAATATCTCCGTCCCATAATAGAGTTGGGGCGTGCGGTTGATGGTGAGCAATAGGGCGAGTGCTTGTTTCAAAGCGAGCGTATCCTTGCCGTTACCGAGGAATCGGTCGGTGTCATGGTTCTCGATAAAAGCCATCACATTCGATGGGTTCGGGTAAAGATAGTCGTACACCAAGGAGTTGTAGATGCGATTAAATCCATTCCACCATCCATCCGTCTCCTCGTTCTTGGCTTGGTTGAGTTTGTCGAAGAACGAGAAGTCCATCACCGTCTTGAGATAGGAGTTGGCAGAAGAAAGTTTGGAGTCCTTTTGCCAAGCGGCAGTATAGGCAGGTTCTGTCACCCATGTTTCTCCCACAGTATTGAAGTTGGGATATTCCTTGTCAAGCACTTTCATCCATTGAGCCATCCCCTCACGGTCGGCGTAAGGGTATGTGTCCATACGTATACCATCGATACCCACCGTCTCTATCCACCAGATGCTGTTCTGGATGAGATACTTCATCACATGTGGATTCTTTTGATTGAGGTCGGGCATGGTGGGAACAAACCACCCTTCCACGGTTTCCCGCATATCCACCTTCGATGCGTAAGGGTCAAGCACAGGTGTAAGTTTGTAGGATGTTTGTTGGAACGATGTCCCTTCAGGATTGCTTGTCCCTTGTGACTCTTTCAACCAATCGGGCAGATTAAACCAATCCTTCGATGGTTGGTTGGCAACCCACGGATGTTCAAAACCACAATGGTTGAAAATCATGTCCATCACCACCTTCAAGCCCTTAGCATGGGCATCGTCGATGAGTTGCTTGTATTGGGCATTCGTACCAAAGCGTGGGTCTACGCGATAGTAATCGGTGGTAGCATAACCATGGTAAGTAGAGAAACCATTATCGTTGTCGGGCGAATTGTTCTCCAACACAGGTGTAAACCACAAAGCCGTCACACCCAACTCATTGAAGTAATCGAGATGCTGCCGAATACCCTCCAGATCGCCGCCATGACGCAACGATGGTTGCGAGCGGTCTTCCTTATACGTGTTGAGCCCCTTGATCTGGGCGACATGGTTAGCTGATTGCGCGAAGCGGTCGGGCATCAGCATATACAGCACGTCGGCATTCGAGAACCCCCGACGTTCTGCCCCCGTCATTTCCCGCGTTTTCAACTCGTAGGGATAATTCACACTTTTCTTTCCCACCTTGAATTTCAAGGTCATCTTTCCGGCTTGTGCCTTTGCCACATCCATGTAGATGAGCAGGTAGTCAGGGGAATCGAGCCGCACGAGTGATTCAATGCTCACCCCCGGATAGTCGGTTGTCACTTCGGCATCGCGGATGCCTTTTCCGTAAACCATCAATTGTAACGAGGATTCCTTCATTCCCACGTACCAATGGGTAGGGTCAATACGTTCAATGTTCACCTTGTTAGCTGCATTCATAGACATTGCCGATAACATCAATCCGATGAATAAAAGTAACTTCTTCATAAGCTTTTTCCTTATTTTATCCACAAAGATAAGCATTTTCTTTTACAATTCAAAAAAATATTCGTAAGTTTGCAAAGAAATGAATAATACCATCAACATCCGAGGGGGTCTTTTGGACTTAGGAAAGCCTTGCGTGATGGGAATCCTTAATGTGACACCCGATTCTTTCTATCAGGAAAGCCGCAAGCAGACGGAACGTGATATTGCCGAGCGAACACATCAAATCATTGCCGAAGGAGGCACCATGATAGACGTGGGAGCTTGCTCCACACGCCCAGGAGCAACCCCTGTGGACAAGGATGAAGAACTGAGGCGGCTCGCCTTTGCCCTACCCATCATCAGAAGAGAGCAGCCCGATGCCATCGTAAGCGTTGACACTTTCCGTCCCGAAGTGGCGCAACAATGCGTGGAGCAATGGGACGTAGACATTATCAACGATGTGGAGGGGAGTGAGGAAATGTGGCAGATGGTTGCCTCCTTGCATACACCTTATATATATATGTCATCAAGACCATCCCTCCATGACATACTCATCGAGTTTGCCGATGTCACCCAACGCCTTCATGGTTTAGGCATAAAGGACATCATCATCGACCCGGGATTTGGCTTTGGGAAGACCATGGAACAAAACTACCGAATCCTCTCGGAGATGGAAAAGCTACAAGTGTTGGGATTGCCTATCCTCGTGGGCGTTTCGCGCAAGCGCATGGTCTACCAATTGTTGGGCAACACACCTAAGGAGGCTCTCAATGGAACAACCGTCCTCCATGCCATCGCCCTCCAAAAAGGTGCCTCCATCCTTCGCGTACACGACGTGAGAGAGGCAGCGGAAACCATCCTCATCATGAACCAACTATGCACTATGAACTCTTAACTATGAACTAAAGATTATGTTGCCATTCGAATTAGGGATTAAAGACATCATCGACGTATTCCTTGTGGCGTTGATGCTTTACTATATCTACCGACTGATGAAAGAGAGCCGATCGCTCAATGTCTTCATCGGTATCATGGTGTTTATCGTGATATGGCTGTTTGTAAGCCAGGTGCTTGAAATGAAACTACTTGGTTCCATCATGGACAAATTGGTAAGCGTGGGAGTCATCGCCCTCATCGTGCTGTTCCAAGAAGAAATCAGGAAGTTTCTCTACACCCTCGGGGCACATGAGCGGTTCAAGGCTTTCTTACAGTATTTCTACAAGTCAACCGCGAAAAAGGAACAAGCAGAGGACAAGGAAACCATCATGCCCATCGTCATGGCTTGCATGAATATGTCCAAGGCGAAGGTGGGCGCACTCATCGTCATCGAACGAGGTACACCGTTAGACGACATCATCGACACGGGAGACCGCATCGACGCCAACATCAACCAACGGCTTATCGAAAACATCTTCTTTAAGAATTCCCCTTTGCACGATGGTGCCATGATCATCTCCAAAAAACGCATTGCCGCAGCTGCCTGCATCCTTCCCGTATCTCACGATTTGGAGATACCCAAGGAATTGGGATTGCGCCACCGTGCCGCTATGGGAATCTCCCAAGACAGCGATGCCATTGCCATCGTCGTGTCCGAAGAGACAGGACGCATCAGCGTGGCCATCACAGGCGAGTTCCGCCTACGCCTCTCCGCAGAGGAGTTAGAGGCGGTGTTGGCTAAAGAAATGCGATAAGGCGGTAATATAATATTAGTTATCTCGCGTTTTGTAATTACCAGGACGACCATCAACGGTGATACGCAGGATTCGCTTGCCTTTTTTCAGATAGTCGAAATGAGGGTCAATGAGGCGATCGCAGTTGTATTTGCGTGATGCCTCCGTCTCGGCTAACCGTTGGGCATCGGCAAGTTTCAACTTATAGAGTTTCTGCTGACCCTCGGGTGTAGAGATGTCGATGGTGTAGGTAATGCGGTCACCGACAGGAACTAAGTCGTAATTGTTGATGCTTATGCCTCTGGCATTTACGCCAATATTCGTGGAATAGCCGCCAGCACCAGAGCGTGTGCTGCCACAAGAGCAGATGGTCAACATCGTTGTGGCTGCAAAAGCCATTAGAGATAATATCTTTTTCATAATCTGATAGACGTTTAGAAGTTGTAGCGCAGACCGAAGCCCAAAGTCCTTTCACCAACTGTATGGTCATTAATCATATCAATACCAGCGGAAAAAGAAGTTCCATTCGACAGTTTGAAATCATATTGATAAATTGCAGATGATTCAAGCATTTGAGCCTTTTTCTTTTCATGGTTAGACAGTAATAAGAAACTTGTTGTCCACGCAGCTCCCAAACCGATAAAACCAACACCCAAAAGAGTTTCATCACTACTGCAAAACCCAAAGAAATCGTAG
>JAFYZV010000218.1 GCA_017548525.1 Prevotella sp. | reverse complement strand
ATCATGTCAAAGTAATTGGGATAGGGAACGCCTTGCGAGCGCAATAGATTCACCGTGCCGTCACTTTCGGCATCGAGGTACATCACCGTGCCTGCCTTGGTGTACTTTTGGGCATCTGTCACGTTGGGGGCGGACATGAATTGTCCCACCACTTCGACATAACGTTCGTTTCCTACACCCTTGATACGGTAGAATCCGTCATCAGGCACATTCGTGGCCCAAGCCACGTTGAGCATTGCCGTCGCAAATAAAGCGACGCAAGTCAAGAATGCTTTGCGTAAATTCATCATGTTTAGTTTGTTAAGTTAATAATGAGATTTGTAATGTACAATAGGTTATACGTGTGATAATAATTGTTTACAAATATAGACAATTTTTCATATAGAGTCATCATTTCTTTCATGAAGTTTGCATTGTTTAACGATAATTTCACTATTATTAATAATTTGTATAGGGAGGCATTGTGCAATTTGTCTTTTGATATTTCATCATTTGAGAAAAAAAATGTACTTTTGCAGTCAAGTAGAAAAGAAACAAAAATCATGGATAAGAAAGACTACAAGCGAACAACCGTGACTGCCGCCCTGCCGTATGCCAATGGCGGTGTGCATATCGGTCATTTGGCAGGAGTGTATGTGCCTGCCGACATTTATGTCCGCTATCTGCGGCTGAAGAAACAAGAGGTAATCTTCATTGGTGGTTCTGATGAGCATGGCGTACCCATCACTATCCGCGCTCGTAAGGAGGGTATCACGCCACAAGACGTGGTGGATCGCTATCATGCAATGATTAAGAAATCGTTTGAGGACTTCGGTATCTCATTCGACATTTATAGCCGTACCACGTCTGCGGTGCATCACAAGCTGGCGAGCGACTTCTTCCGCAAGCTCTATGATGATGGTAAACTTGTGGAGGAAACCACCCAACAATACTATGACGAGGAGGCGCATCAGTTCCTTGCCGACCGCTATATTACGGGCGAATGTCCGCATTGCCACAATGAAGGAGCATACGGCGACCAATGTGAGAAGTGTGGACGCGATCTTTCTCCCACGGAACTCATCAATCCTAGAAGTACCATTAGCGGTTCCCAGCCCATATTGAAAGAGACCAAGAACTGGTATCTGCCTTTGAACGAATATCAGGAGTGGTTGAAGGAGTGGATATTGGAGGGTCACAAAGAGTGGCGAAGCAATGTGTATGGGCAATGCAAGAGTTGGCTTGACATGGACTTGCAGCCTCGCGCCATGACTCGCGACCTCGACTGGGGTATCCCTGTACCCGTTGAAGGTGCCGACGGCAAGGTGCTATATGTGTGGTTTGACGCGCCCATCGGCTATATTTCCAACACCAAGGAACTATGCGACCGTGAGCCAGAGCGTTGGGGAAGTTGGGAGAAATGGTGGAAAGATAAGGACACCAAACTTGTACATTTCATTGGAAAAGACAACATCGTGTTCCATTGTATCATCTTCCCCGTGATGATGAGAGCGCATGGCGACTATATCATGCCCGACAACGTGCCCGCCAATGAGTTCCTGAACTTGGAGAATGACAAGATTTCTACGTCGCGCAACTGGGCTGTGTGGCTTCATGAATACCTTGTGGAGATGCCTGGCAAGCAAGATGTGTTGCGCTATGTGCTGACCGCCAATGCCCCCGAGACGAAAGATAACAACTTTACATGGCGTGATTTTCAAGACCGCAACAACAACGAACTGGTGGCGATTTATGGAAACTTCGTCAACCGTGCGTTGCAACTCACCAAGAAATATTGGGACGGCATTGTGCCAGCGTGTGGCGAACTGTTGGATGTAGACCGTCGAGCCATCGAGGAATTCAAGGGTGTAAAAGACGAAGTGGAGCAATTATTGGAGCAATATAAGTTCCGCGAGGCACAATTTGCCGCCATGAACCTCGCCCGAATTGGCAACCGTTATATCACGGAATGTGAGCCGTGGAAGGTTTGGAAGACCGACCCCAAGCGTGTGGAGACCATTCTCTATATCTCTTTGCAATTGGTTGCCAACCTCGCCATTGCTTTCGAGCCGTTCCTGCCATTCTCCTCAAAGAAACTACGTGGGTTGATTAACATGGAATCCTTCGACTGGAACCAACTTGGACAAACCGACTTGTTAAAGGCTGGTCATCAATTGGCAGAGCCAGAATTGCTCTTTGAAAAGATTGAAGATAGCGTCATCGAGGCACAATTGCAAAAGCTCGAAGACACGAAAAAGGCAAACGAGGCCGCCGCATACGTTGCCAAGCCCATCAAGGAAACCATCGACTTCAGCGAATTTGAGAAACTCGACATCCGAGTGGGACATATCAAGAACTGTGAGAAGGTGAAGAAAGCCAAGAAGTTACTCAAGTTCACCCTCGATGATGGCTCTGGCGAAGATCGCACCATTGTGAGTGGCATTGCCGCATTCTATGAGCCAGAGGAACTCATTGGCAAGGATGTCCTTTTCATCGCCAACCTCGCGCCCCGCAAACTCATGGGCATTGAGAGCCAAGGCATGATTCTCTCCGCCGAGAACTTCGACGGAAACCTCAGCGTCACCACGATATTAAAAGAAGTGAAGCCCGGTAGCCAGGTCTGCTAAGATAACGGCAGTTCGTATACTTCTATCATTTACGCGATACAAACATATCCTTTATGCCATCTAAAGGATATGTTTGTCGTTTGTATAACTATCGTTTTACATGACTATGCTTTCTGTATAATTTTTTCTTTTT
>JAFYZV010000217.1 GCA_017548525.1 Prevotella sp. | reverse complement strand
CCTTGCACAACACTTCTCTTCATCAAGACGTTCACGGCACGGTCACTCAATAGCCAAATGCCAATGTCGGTGAGATAAAGATGGTCTTTCAACAGTTGACTGAGCGTCTCAATAGAGGGCTTTTGCAACATACACTTCAACTCAGACGGTGCATGTCGTGACATGACAAACACGCCATGATCCTTGGCAACCTCTGCGCTAAGCCACAATCCATAGCATACCACATCCACATCGGGAATAGGTTGCAACGCCTCCGTGGCACGGATAAACACGTCGCCACTCACAATCATCGTGTGTAAACCCTCGGGAGCGGCATTCATCATCTTCTCATACAAGGGAACTTGCAGGGAGAGTAAGTCTTGAGACAGCCGTTGCCCACGCTCCCAACGAAACACAGGGATGGGCATCAACACCTTCCCCGATGGTGAATAGGCGGGCAACCGACGACCTTGACCGCCAGCATGGAGCAACAACCGCTTCTCCTGCCGTAGCCATTCATCGAAAGAAAGACCTGCATGTTCACTGAACGCTTGTTGCAATAACCACGTTGTTCCACCACCAGAACCTAATTTCTTCCCAATAGGGTCATTAGTACAAAACCACTCTTCCCTATCATATCCCGTAATCTCATGGAAGCATCCCACCAAATTGGGCGGGAGCGACAACAACTTCTTCATCCTCAATCCTTTTCAGTTATGCCACAAAGATACGACATTTTTCGGGGATATAAGTAGTTTTCACCAAGATTTGCATATAGAAATGCCACAAATAAGCATATTTCACTTATCTGTGGCATTAGGGTATGTCGGCTTGCTTATTATTTCACAAGCACCTTCTTGCCATTCACGATGTGCAAGCCCTTGGCATTCGGGGCAATCTCAACGCCACTCACACTGTAATGCTTGCCAGCCTTCTCGCCCGCGTTGACGGTTTCGATACCATCCACCAAGCCAGCGTCCTCGCCCACATGATGCCCTCTCATGTAGATAATGACCTGCTCCAAACCACCTTGAGAGTCACCACCGAGTACGAAATCGAGATAGACTTTCTCTGTACCATAACCGTGAGCCTTAACCATCACGTAAGAAGGATGCCAGCAGAAATCTTCTGAAATTCTGTTTTCCGTCGTAACACAACCCATCTCGTCCGTAACGAACTTCTCTCCCTTTTGTATTCCATTATCATGCTGATAATGCCTATAAAACTCCTGGACAGTTGCACCCTCAATGGGCTTGCCCGTCTCAGCGTCAAGAACAAGGTATTCATTACGATACTCTGGAATATCCAAGGATTCAACCTCGACCAACGTTAGGTTAACTTCCGTAATACCATCTTCTGAAATGGGTATAGATTCCTCTATGGCACCAAGCGTTACCTCCCCATTCTCCACAGATGCCTTAACCCAGTAAATCATGTCGCCAAAATACCCCTCTGGCAAATCGACACCAAACTTTCCTGCTTGATTAGTGACAACGGTAATTGGGTTTTCGCCAATGAGAGCACGTAAGGTCAAGGACACTTCCACGCCAGCAAGAGGATTCCCATCCACATCAACACACGTTCCTTGAATGTCACCCGCAACGACACCCACATCATCGCCATTGGCTTCTTCTTTCTGCAAGACAAAATCAATAGTCATAAATTCATATTCAACGGGGTTCAACCAAAGATTATGTACTTCTGAAGTAATATATCCTCCAATTTCACAAGTAAGAAACGCACTATACAAATTCACGTCGTCTTCATTTACACCAAAATCCTCTAATGCGAGAATGTAATATCCATCATCACCAGAAACGAAATCTCCATAACTCATTAGTTTATTATCTCTATGAGACCAAAATGAAACGGTCGCACCTTTGATAGGATTACCCGAGTTATCACGCACGTAACCGTCGATGTAACGAAGTGGTTCATCAATGTACGCATTCACGTTCACCATTCCCAAACATAGGAAGCCAAAAAGTAAAAGAAATTTTTTCATGTTAATTGAAGTATTTAAGTTAGACAATAGAAAAACATTTCAAATATATAATTTTAACAGATACATACAAAACCCGTTGTCAATAATTATCATTTTTTAACGCTAAAGATGCGAATTTAACATTATATCACGCCGACATGTCTGACATCAACGACAATGCCTTAGGCGATGGGCGGCATCCGCTACCGAGAAAGAAAGTATCCACGGAATGCTTTGTATTCCGTGGACGCGCTTCAATGTATCATTCTCATTTTGTATATACCACAAATACCAATGATATATGCCGCAAACACGAATGGTATATGCGGCATATATCAAATCTAAATGATAGGTTAATTCTTATTGGATGACTTTCCTCGACGAGCCATCCGATGCTTTCAGGATGTTCACACCTCTCTGTGGGCTGTCTCGCTTAATGCCATTGAGGTCATAATAAGTATCTGTCGGTTGCTCGATCATTGTCTTTCGGATGTCGCTTGTCGAGTCTTCCATGACCGCTTTCAGCTCATCGGCGGTGAGTGCATAGTTGTAAATGCGCAGGTCATCCACATATCCACGGAATCCAGGGTCGTTAGTGAACTGGCTCCGTGCAATGTAATTGAGTGCTGGACGGATGTCTCGTGGGCGGATGGTGACATTCGCATTGCTCGCCACCTCTTCTCCATCAATGAAGATGGAGACTTTCTCCTTGCCGATTGCCACGGCAACGTGCTTCCATACCTTCCCCGCCAACTTACTCCTACAATCAACCTGCTGCTCATCGCCACCATTCTTGATGGCAAAGCGCATGATGCTTCCGTTGCTCGGGGTGAGGAACATATATTCATCCGTGCCATTGCCGAAGTCAAAGATGCGCGTCCAGTTGCTTGTGTTGTTCTGCCAATTCACCCACAATGCGATGGTCATCTCGTCCATGTCACCCACTTGGTAGGGCAAACGGACATAGCCCGATGTGATGTTCAACGCCTTGTTCCCTGACTTATGCTCATCGGTATAAGCGGCAGAACTTGAGTGGACGGCATCAAACCAGTTATCGGTATTGTCCTGAAGGTTGTCGTCAAATTGCCAGTTGGCAATCATCCCTCTCTCTCCCGACACCGTGGCTGTCGCCGTTTCCGAGCATTCCGACAGGTTTTCAGAATAGTCATACGCCCGCACCTTATATATATATTCAACGCCTTGGCGGCAAGTATTGTCAACGTAATGCGTTTGTGTCACGTTTCGGGCAATGGTGTTCCATTCGCCAGTAGCTGCCTCCGCCCGCAAAATCATATACCCTACCAGATCATCCTCTGTGTTGGCATTCCATTCCAATGCCACGGAAGCCTGTTGTCCCTTGGCGATAAGGGCGGTGGGGGCAACTGGCGCATTCTGTTCGCAGGGTGCATCCAAGGGAAGGAAACGCCATTGCTGCAACTGTCGTGCGGCATCGGTGGAGCCAAACCTATTCTGTCTGATATTGGTTCCATTGGCAGTAGACTTCGTCGACAGTTCCAAATAAAGCCCGCTCTCACGGTTCTTGATATAGTAGAAGCCATTGCCCGCATAGACGAGATACCACTGTTCGTTGCTGGCACATCCTGCATTATAGGCAATCACGTTGGCAGCACTGGTCGAGTTGTTCAACACATTGAGGTACCTACCATCGTTGACAGACGTGATTTTCAAGAAGCTATAATCTCCCCCGATGCGCGAACTCACGGGTTCTACATTCCACTGCTGTTGGGTCTTACCCGAATAAGACATTTGCGAAATGTTGGTATTGCCATTCAAAACACCATTCTGCGCCACCACACCATTGGTGGCACGATTCATAATCTTATATTGCCCATTGATGACAGAGGGAGGCACATCCTCGCCACTCACGATGTCAATGACCCTCTCTGCATTGGTCTGTCCGTTTTGGTAACCCGAGCCACCAGGCACCTCCATACGGAACTCCCGCTGCGGTCCTTGCCCATCGTAATACACTTCGCGGTCGCGGGAGACAAAGAGATAGGAGGATGTGTTGGCCTGACGCTCCGACGAGCCCAGGAAAGCCTTGACTTCACCCGTCTCGTCATCACGGTATACCGATGCCGAAGTCCATGCGCTACGGTTCTCAGCATAACCAATGCGCGAACCGTGGTTGCTGATATGACAGAACTCCCCACGTGCACGGCTATCAAATCCCCACCACACGCCAGCCTTCATACCATACTCTGCACCTACCATCGCCTCTCCCACGTTGTGCAACTCATCGGCATAGCCATACTTACCATCACTGGTAACACGTGCAAAGAAGTTGGCATAATTATCGAAAGACCCCGCCAACTGGTGCGTGTTGCCCCAGTCAACGTATGGTTTCACGGCAGTATACCACGACAAGGCTTGGTCACAGTTGAGCGTGTTGCCAGCCGTGATGGCGATGTCCTTACAACGGGGATATTCTTCTTTAAGCAACCGCGCAATCTCCTTCATGTTGGCTTTGCTCCCTTGTCCCCATTCGCTATAGTCGGGTTCATTGAAAGGAGAGATGGCAACAACCTTCAACCGTGGGAATTTCTCTTGGATCCATTTCACATGGGCATTGATCATCGCCGCCCATCGTGCAGGATTGGCATTTCCCTTCGTGCCATACCATGTATCGATGCCCGCCTCCTGATCCTCATTGAGGATGATTTCCACAGTGTCACTCACAATCCGCGCCATGCGGATACGCTCTTGTAAGGTGGTGGTCTGGTCGGTGGTAAGCACAGAGTCGTTAATCAGCGGGTCTTTGGTGCGGAAGCTGCCACGCACCATGGTGACATTGGCCTTCCCGATATGGTTAATGCCCTTGCGTATGTTTTGCTCACTCATCCATGCCACGTCCAATCCCCAACGCACGGGAAATAGCTTACCAGGGTCTTGTAGGT
>JAFYZV010000027.1 GCA_017548525.1 Prevotella sp. | reverse complement strand
CCCTTCATTTGAGCCCATTTTGTGACTTTTTCTTGACATTCCCACATATATCCATCAATACGAAATGGCATTCCAAACCATAAAAAACCACCCCTCAGAAATAGATTACTTGGGCTTTTTCTATACCTTTTTCTTCTATATATAAATAATTATGTGTAATTTTGCAACCGAAAATAATAATGACAAACAATGATTACAAACGACTTATTCCAAGCGTATCGCACGTTCTTTGGCAAGGGCGATGCACTGTATCAATTATTCTCACCCTATCGCATTTGTCCTCTTGGCGCACATGTGGACCACCAACATGGATTGGTGTCGGGCTTCGCCTTCGACAGCGGCATTGACTTCCTCTTCTCGGAGACAGAATCGGGGAAGGTGGAGATGTGTTCGCTCTCTTTCGAGGGACTCATGACATTCAATGTACAACGTCCCGTGGACGAGAAACAGAACAACTGGGGCGACTACCTGCGTGGTGCCGTATGGGCGTTGCAACAAGACTTCCAGCTGCGGAAAGGCATCCGTGGTGTAGTAAAGGGGTCGATGCCTATCGGCGGACTATCCTCCTCTGCCGCCCTCCTTTGTGGTTTCGTCATGGCTTTGGGGAAAATCAACAATCTCTATTTGGACAAGATGCAGGTCATTAGCTACGCTTCGCGGGCAGAACGTGAGTATGTGGGGCTAAACAACGGTATCCTGGACCAGGCTTGTGTCGTCTTGTGCGAGGCAGACAAGTTGCTTTACCTCGACACACGCACGTCGGAATACCAGCTTTTGCCATTCGGCGGGGAGAGCGGAACCAAGGAGTTGCCTTTCAAACTCGGCATCTTCTTCTCTGGCGTGACACGCAAGTTGACGGGCACAGACTATAACTTGCGCGTATCGGAGTGCAAGACGGCAGCGTGGATCATGGAAGCCTACGAGGATGTGCCACTAAAAGAGTTGCAAGATACACGCCTTCGCGATATTGATGAAGAGATATTTAAGAAATACGAAAGCAAGATGCCCGAGCGGTTTGCCAAGCGTGCACGCCATTTCTATACGGAATGTGACCGCGTGGAAGCTGGTGTAGAAGCATGGAAGAAAGGCGACATCAAGGCTTTCGGACAATTAATTTTTGAGAGTTGCGAGAGTTCGATGAACAACTACGAATGTGGTTCACCTGAACTGATTGCCCTTTACAAGATTATGCGGCGCACGGAAGGCATCTACGGAGGTCGTTTCAGCGGCGCGGGATTCAAGGGTGCATGTATCGCCCTTGTGGATCCTGCCAAGGAGGAGAGCATCCGCGAGTTCGTCACGAAGGAATACCTGAAGGAGTTCCCACAATATAAAGAGACCTTTGAAATGTTTTTCTGCCATCCCGCAGATGGCGTAGACTTCATGTAAACTATGAAGAATATCATCATCGCAGCGGGGTATGCCACACGCCTCTACCCCCTTACTGAGAACTTTCCCAAGCCGTTGTTGACCATCGCTGGACGCTCCATTCTCGACCGAATGCTGGATGACATCGACACGATTGATGACATCGATAGCCATATCATCGTCAGCAACCATAAGTTTGCACACATATTTACCAATTGGGCGAATGAAAGGATGGCAGAAAACAAGCAAAGGAAACCCATCACCATCATTGATGACGGCACGTCGACCAATGAGACGCGGTTGGGGGCTGTGCGTGACTTGTTGCTCGCTATCAACGGTTCCACGCCGCCGATAGACGATGACATCATGGTGTTGGCGGCAGATAACATCCTCAATTTCTCGTTCCAAGGCTTTGTGGATTACTTCAAGGAGAAAGGTACATCGGTCATCATGTGCCACCATGAGCCAGAGTTGTATCGATTACAACGTACCGGCGTGATTGCCGTAGATGGCGACATGAAGGTGTTGGAGATGCAAGAGAAACCCGAAAAGCCCGTCTCCAACTGGGCTGTCCCACCTTTTTACATTTACAAAAAGAGCGACCTGCCACTCATCCGCGACTGCATGAGCCACGGTTGTGGCTTTGATGCGCCCGGTAACCTGGCACACTACTTGGTGGACGTGACCACCATCCACGCCTGGCCGATGCCAGGTAGCCGCTACGATATTGGTTCTTTGGACAGCTACAAGGAGGCACAAGTACTTTTCGCAAAACAATAATTCTAACATTTTTATATCCTATTCACACGATTTATGAAGATTCTTGTTACTGGCGCAGCAGGATTCATCGGTTCTAAACTGATGTATATGCTGGCAAAACGGGGCGATAGCGTGGTGGGCATCGACAACATCAACGACTATTACGACCCACGGTTGAAATACGGAAGGCTACGGGAATGCGGCATCACGCAACCAAATGATGATTTTGCTTTTGGGAAAGAAATCGTTAGTTCTACCCTCCCCGATTGCCGCTTTATCCGTATGGCACTTGAGGATAAGGCAAGCATTGATGCCCTCTTTGAGAGAGAGCAATTCGATAAGGTGATGAATTTGGCTGCCCAGGCGGGAGTGAGATATTCCATAACCAATCCATACGCCTATTTGCAAAGCAATATCGTGGGATTCCTAAATATCCTTGAGGCTTGCCGACACAACCAAGTGAAGCATCTCATCTATGCCTCATCCAGCTCGGTGTATGGTATGAACACGAAAGTACCCTATAGCGAGGATGACAAGGTGGACAGCCCCGTGAGCCTCTATGCGGCAAGCAAGAAGTCAAACGAACTGATGGCTCATGCGTATAGCAAGCTGTATGGGTTTGCCACGACGGGCTTGCGTTTCTTTACCGTATACGGTCCTTGGGGACGACCCGATATGTCACCGATGCTTTTTGCCAGTGCCATTCGACGTGGAGACCCCATCAAGGTGTTCAACCATGGTGATATGATTCGTGACTTCACCTACATCGACGACATCGTGGAGGGTACTATCCATGTGATAGACCATCAACCCAAGGCGGAAGAATGCCCCAACAACGTGCCTTACAAGGTCTATAACATCGGATGCAGCAATCCCGTGAAGTTGATGGACTTCATATCGGAAATTGAGAACGCATACGGGAAGCCTGCCGAAAAGGTATTCCTACCCATGCAACCCGGCGATGTCTACCAGACGAATGCCGACACTACCCACCTCGAAGAGGAGTGCGACTACAAGCCGCATTGGTCTCTGCACGATGGAATCAAGGAATTTATGGCTTGGTATAAGAGCGAGAAAAATCCATTATCATAAGAATCACAACTAACTAATTATCAATAAGATGAAGAAAATTGCCATTGCTGGAACAGGCTACGTTGGTCTTTCCATCGCCACGTTGTTGGCACAACATCATCAAGTGACCGCCGTGGACATCATTCCAGAGAAAGTGGATTTAATTAATCACAGGAAGTCACCCATCATAGACAAGGAGATAGAGGAATTCCTTGCCACGAAAGACTTGAACCTCCGCGCTACCCTCGATGCGGAAGAGGCATACAAGGATGCGGACTTCGTGGTGATTGCCGCTCCCACCAATTACGACTCGAAAAAGAATTTCTTTGACACGTCGGCGGTGGAGAGCGTCATTCGACTCGTCATGCAATACAATCCCAATGCCATCATGGTGATTAAGTCCACCATCCCCGTGGGATTCACCGAGGGCATCCGTGAGAAGACGGGTTCGAAAAATATCCTCTTTTCCCCAGAGTTTTTGCGGGAGAGCCGTGCATTATACGACAACCTCTATCCCAGCCGCATCATTGTGGGGACGGATTTAAGCGACCCACGATTGGTGGATGCCGCTCACACATTCGCTGGTTTGTTGCAAGAAGGAGCCATCAAACAAGACATTGACACACTTTTCATGGGATTCACCGAGGCGGAGGCCGTCAAACTCTTTGCGAATACTTACTTAGCATTGCGCGTGAGTTTCTTCAATGAACTCGACACCTACGCAGAGATGAAAGGACTTGACACACAGGCGATTATTAATGGCGTATGCCTTGACCCACGTATCGGCACACACTACAACAACCCATCATTCGGATATGGTGGCTATTGCTTACCCAAAGACACTAAGCAGTTGCTCGCCAATTATGCCGACGTTCCCGAAAACCTCATCGAGGCCATCGTGGAAAGCAACCGCACACGCAAGGATTTCATTGCCGACCGTGTACTCTCCATGGCAGGATATTATGAGGCGAATAGCACCTGGGACGTGAAGCGTGAGCGTGATTGTGTGATCGGCGTGTTCCGCCTGACGATGAAATCCAACAGCGATAACTTCCGACAGTCGTCTATCCAAGGCATCATGAAGCGTATCAAGGCGAAGGGAGCGGAGGTCATCATCTATGAGCCAACCCTCGAAGACGGCAGCAAGTTCTTTGGAAGTCGCATCGTCAATGACTTGGAGACATTTAAGAAGGAGAGCCAAGCCATCATTGCAAACCGCTATGACACATGTTTGGATGATGTTTCACAAAAAGTATACACCCGCGATATTTTCAGACGCGACTGATTTTTTCATGAAAAGATTGCAGTAATCAGAAAATTTTGCCTAACTTTGCACCCGTTATGAAAAGTTTACCCCCGTTCTACGGGGGTCGAAATGACAGAAATACTGCGAGCATAAGGAGTCGTAAGACTCCAGATGATAGGAAAAGGGGTAAATCACGATGATGTCATTCAGACATAAAAGTACTTATGGCAATTTACTATTGCAATGAGAATTAAATCCTCGTTGCAATAGATTTGTTATTGTTCCCCATCACTTTCGACACGCTCTAAAGCGGCATTCACAAACATTTTTACCCACTCCCCAAAGTTTTCGTGGGAGAGGGAGAGAAGATTGTGAATGCTTCTATTCATTAACAGACCCCTTTTTCTTTTCAAATATAATCAAACACCTTTAAACAAACATTAAAAGATGGCAAAAAAAGAACTGAGTTATTATGAGAAAATTGACCCGACACGCCAACGTTCTTACAACATGGCGGAGCGAGTGCTGATGATTATCGCAACCGCTGTTGCCGCGGTGATGGTGTTGGCATTGGCATATTTCTACCTTATATAACTGCATAAACAGTTCTATAATTGGTAAGGTAATCATATTGTTGCATGGACAATAAGATTATTACCGTTACATCCCCACTCCTCCCAGACTTGGGAGAATTCCATGAAATGCTACGGTTGATATGGAGGAGTAAGTGGATTACCAACAATGGCTCTTTTCATCAAGAGCTGGAAAAAGCATTAGCAGAATACCTCAAAGTGCCATACATAAGCCTATTCACCAATGGCACACTACCACTCATAACCGCCCTACAAGCACTGAGGATAACTGGCGAGGTCATCACCACCCCCTACTCTTTCGTGGCAACAACCCATGCCTTGTGGTGGAATGGCATTAAACCCGTGTTTGTGGACATCGAACCATCTACGGGCAACATTGACCCCAATAAAATTGAGGCAGCCATTACACCCAAGACAACTGCCATTATGCCCGTACATGTATATGGCAAGCCTTGCGACACAAAAGCCATTCAAGAGATTGCTGATAAATATGGCTTGAAAGTCATCTACGATGCAGCCCACGCTTTCGGTGTGGAGGTGAACGGAGAAAGCATCTTGAACGCTGGCGATTTATCAACTCTCTCCTTTCACGCCACAAAAGTCTATAACACCATAGAGGGCGGTGCAATGATTATACATGATGCCACCATGAAAAAACGCATCGATTATTTAAGAAACTTTGGCTTTGCAGACGAAACAACGGTTGTCGCACCAGGCATCAACTCCAAGATGGACGAGATACGTGCCGCATACGGGCTACTCAATTTGAAACTAATAGACGCAGCCATAGAAGTGCGTCATCAAGTAGCCATCAAGTACCGACACGCCCTTCGCAACATCGAGGGCATCTCTTTCTGGGATGACATGCCTGGCGTAAAGCACAACTACAGCTACTTCCCCATTTTCGTGGATGCCGATAAATACGGGATGACACGCGACGAACTCTATTTCAAGATGAGGGACAACGGCATTTATTGTCGTCGCTATTTCTATCCCCTCATCTCCAACTTCTCCCCATACCATGGACTGCCGAGCGCTACTAAGGAAAATCTCCCCGTTGCCACTAGGATGGCAGAAAGCGTGATATGCCTACCAATTCATCATGCCATAACCAACGAAGATTTAAGGGAGATTTTATTATGCATCTACAAGAAGTGTTAATGAATGAAAGAGAAATCTTCTTTTGTAATATTTTGATTGTTTTTACTTCTATCAAAGAACTATTAATAATTCAACTTTATAATTATATTGATTATCATATCAAGGAAACCCTTCATTAAGAACAAATGAATAAAGAGCAATTAAATAAACTCCATACTATTGAAATAGAGATCTTGGATGAAATAGTTCGCATTTGCGATAAACATAATCTTCGTTATTGTTTAATAGGAGGAACTTTATTAGGAGCAATAAGGCATAAAGGATTTATCCCATGGGATGACGATCTTGACATAGCAATGCCAAGGAAAGATTACGAGATATTCATCAATTTATGCCACACCGAATTAAAGAACCAATATTATCTTCATAATGAGGTTTCTGACAAAGAT
>JAFYZV010000216.1 GCA_017548525.1 Prevotella sp. | reverse complement strand
CCCGCAAGCCCCAACACCAAGAACAGCATGGCATCCACCCACCAATAATCTTTCTTCAGATATAATTCCACCAAGGTCAATACCACCAACAATAGTGCCAATGTCCACAGGCAAGCCTTCGGGGTGATGCCCGTGGAGGGGGTGATGCCCATCTCGGGAATGAGTATCATCTCAGAGGCTACCAATGGCCGTTGCTTCCTATCCGCACCGATAACCACCGCCTTGGTGAAGTCTTCATACAGGTTGACGGGCAGGAACTGTTGCTCCTCCTGCGTGGTCTTGGTGTCTGCCTTCACACCCAATAGCAGGTCGTTGCCGAAACAAGTCCAAGGATGATAGGCAGTCCATTGGTGAACCAACTGGCGATAGGTCGGCTCGCCACGGTCGATGTCGGTGTATTTCACCTTTCCCTTGAGGTGTTTCACTATCATGTCGCGGGCGCGGGTGGTGCAGTTGTCGTAGAAGATGTTATACCGATACACCACGTTCTCGGGCAATGAGTTTTCGAGGATAGCCATCACGATGTCCTCCTTCTCCTTGGGAGTGAGGTTGAGCAGTTGCTCCTGCACCCAACGGTTCTCCTTCTCATACTCTTTCATAAAGTCTGCAAACGATACCATTCCCATCTGGTAGTCAGTCAAACCAAAGATGAAACGCCAGACGAAATGCTCCTGCTCAAATGAAAACATGCCATAATTCACCACCACGTCGCGCTGGTCATGTTTATCATGGATGCGGATAGCGGTATGGCCATAGTACGAATACGACTCGTTTCCTGGTCCGCAAGTGAGCAGGGAGATGTCGATGGAGTCGAGGTTGGCATTGAGCTGTCCCTCCTGACCCTGTACATGATTTGTTGGCAATGCCAACAAAAACAGAACCCATATATAAATAAGGTATAGTTTCTGTTTCATGGTTCCTCTTGTTTTGTATTGTGTAAATCGTTCCATTCCAACAAAAATTCGTCTATGAGATATTGGTCGCTACGGCAGTGGAGATCTGCAATGCCCAGTTGAATCATCTGAAAGGTCTGTGAATGGTAAAAGCGATCCATCGCTTCCTCCCGAGTAATCCCCTCATGGGTGGCAATACCATCAATCAGACGTGCGTATTTCATTTGCAATATGATCTGTTTTCCATCCATTACAATTCCTCTGATGACAAAAAATACAAATGGTTATCTATCAATTGCTGATTAAGCAAGCATATTTGATGGTTGGGTTGCTCATAACAAAGCCGCTTCAAGGCATCAACCTTGGATATATCTCCCGAAAAATAAAGGTCTAAAGTACGGAACACTTTGTCGTTTGCGATACCACCTTCCACGGCATCGAAAGATTCAACAGGTAGTCCCTTACGGTTGGCAGCCACAAAGTCTAACCACAGCTCATTATAAGAGTCAAAACGGCGAACATGCCATTTTAACCACCCATCGTCTAATTCATACACATTCAAAATGGCAGACAGACCGCGGAAATGAAATTTCTCCGCATAAACCATAGCCTGATCACGGAGCTTTGTCACATAAAACCCCTTTCCAAAGTCAAGGGCATCACGCGAGAAACTGACATTTGGATGGCGGACAACCATCCTTGAAGTGTGGAACACCTTCATTCCAACACCCCCTTTTCTCGCATATAATCCACAAGGTCATCTACAATGTAATCCCCACTGAAAGTATGCAGTACGTCGTATGCCGCTACAATATAGTTTGGCAAAATCTCTGAATCACGCAATTTGTCATAGACAACTGTTTGATTCAACCCTAATCTCTCGGAGAGACTACCAATGCAATATGTTGCGAAATCCAACTGGTTAAATGTCATCCCCTTATACTCCTTTTCTTTTTAAACATATATGAAAAACAACTTCATCCGTGCAAAATTACGCAAAAGTTTCCATATCTGAAACAATTTGGGTAACATATTTCACCATGCGCCGATACCGTCAATTTCTTGCATGAGGCGGTGGGTGCCTGTCAGGGCATGGATGATGCGCTCGTAATGCTCGATGTCGTCGCCGCTGAGGGTCTGCCCCTTGCGGTCCTTGAGCCACTTCTGCGCGGGTTGGTAGCCGCCGATGTAGAAGTCCCAAGCCGTCTGCGGCACGTTGGAGAAATAGCGCACGTCGTTGATGTAGACCCGCTCTTCCCCGCCATCGTACCGCACGGCGGAAACCAGGTTGTCGCCCGCCGTCACGGGGAAACCCGTTGCGGTGTCCCACTCGTCGGCATCCTCCATCAAGTGAAGCCGCCGCAACTCCGCCCCCTTCCCCGCCAAGGCATGGTAAACCGACGCATCCGAGGGGTATGGTATGCGGGGGAAGTCAATCTTCAAGAACTCCTTGTAACGTGCACGATAACGAGGGGAATGCAAAACGGCATAGATATAATCGAATAATTCTAAAGGCTTCACCTCCTCGCCTATCCGATTTCCTATCTCAGATACTAACTTCATATCCATATTGGGAATCCGTTCCGCCTCGCCCATGTTGGAGACATAGGCATAAAGTGGGAAAATCTTACATCCTGCATTGGCTGTTTCCAACACATGAAGGTCTGTGATGCTATCGGTAACGAAGTAGCGCGTCATGTCTTCCGACTTGATTCTATTATTGACAATGAGGGCGAAATTGTTGCCCTTTGCCAGATGTTTCATTAAATCGTACACAGGAAAAGCAAGAAAACCTTTTGACATGTCCGTGAAATATGTCCATTTCCAAACAAAGGGTCGATACATGATCCTTTGAAGAAAATCCTCCTTTATGCCAAACTTCTGTACATTATTGATGGCATATATCACTTTCTGGTCTCTACTTTCGGTCTTAATTTGGTATTTAGTCTTGATTTCCATTTCTGACAAATGCTGGAAATCATCCAAAACTTCCACAAGTTTCTTCTTACTATCGTGGAAAGCTATCTTATCCCGTTTTGAACATATACCTACGCCACCTATCTTGAACAATTCATTGATAGCAAACCATTTGTTATAGGTATCTGCCTCTGCAAAATCCTTGGGAACAAAGAAATAATTGGGGGCTTGCAATTCCAACTTCTCAAAATGGACGGTCGAGAGGCTATGACTATCAAGATAGCCGTATTTCTCCATCCTTGTCATCTTATACAAACTGCAATAGTAGACATCGGCAAGGTCGTTTTCCTTTTTCTTGTTGGTCTTGATAAATAAATTGATGCAGACACCCTGCTGGATGTCAAACACATTCTCATCATTACCACCTTTCGTCTCATTGGAGAACTTGTTACCATGAAGGTTGATGACATAAATCTTGTCGTATGTATTAAGCAATTGCCAGCGCATCCCCCTGAAAGTTGGTTCTTCCAAATAGGTATGGGGATTGATGAAACCAACAATACCCCCACCCTCATTACGTTCAATAAATGATTGTGCGAGTGCTATGAATTTCACCTCATCGCTATTGAGCCACTTGGTGTTTGGAATATGTTTATTGGTCCCTGGCTCCCATTTGTATTTCTCCACCAATTCCCTACCCAACTCGCCGTTTTGGCTCTCACCACTATACGGAGGGTTGCCTATCATCACCATGACAGGGGTATCGTTTTTCACGGCATTTGCTTGTTCCGACTCAGCACTCAACGCTTGTGAGAAGAGAGTTCGTCTTTCGTAAGTCCCCTTTTCCAAGGAATTGGTAAGGAAAACGTTAAAACGCCTATCGTTATTGTGCACATACCCAGTATCTTGCAGCACCATGTCGAGTTTGAGGTGTGCCACGGCATAGCTTGCCATGAGGATTTCAAAGCCGTTGAGGCGCGGTAGCAGGTGCTGCCCCACGTAGTCCTGCCAGATGCCAGCGTTCTTTCTTGCCACCTCATCATAGATGGTATTGATGACTTCTGCGAGGAAGGTACCCGTTCCCGTGGCGGGATCGAGGATTTGCACACGGTGGTAAGGCTTCTGCACGTGTTTCATGCCGTCGCGGGTGCGATTGTCATACTCCTGCGGCTTGACGACATCACGATGGATAATCTTCTTGTCTGCCAGCCCCGTGGCGATACCGAAGTCACGCTTGAGCAGCTCGTCTACGGCACGGACAATGAATGTCACCACGGGTTGTGGCGTGTAGTAGACACCAAGACGCTCGCGCATCCTCGGGTCGTAGGCACGAAGGAAGTCCTCGTAGAAATGTATCATCGGGTCGTTGTGCCGTCTGTCGCGCCCGTATTGGGTCATCACCCTCTTCACGTCGGTGGCGGCAAAGGTCTGCACGAGGTCGTCCACAATCCATGCCACCCTATTGTCGAGGTCGATGCCGGCTATGCTGTTGAACACCTGACGGAGGAAAGGATTGCTCTTGGGGATGAGTGTCACAGCCTCCGCACGGGTGAAGTCCTCGGGCGTGTCATCATGGAGACGGGCGGCAAAGAGGCCGTAGGCGATGGTCTGGGCGTACATGTCGGCAAACTGCTCCTCATCCAAGTCCTTGATGAGGGCATCCTTGAAAGCATCAAACAACTGTCGCAACTGCCTGTTGTCATAGCTCTCCTCCTGCTCGCCCAATGCCTTGCTGATGTTGTGGCGCAACATCCGCGCCTTGGCAGCCATGATCTCGGCGAGGCGGGAGGCGGAGGTGATGGCTTGCACCTTGGCATCGGCAAAGCGACGGAGGGCGGAGCGGAACCGCTCCTCTTGATCTTCGAGCAGGACAACCTTGTCGCCCCGCACCTCGCCGATGCGCACATTCTCCACCCATTCGCCGTATTCATAGAAGTGGAAGTCGAGATAGTCGGTGAAGACGACATGGTCCAACGACGACTTATAGCGCGTGAACTGCTCCTTGTTGCCGTGAAGGTTGCGCCCGTCAAGGTCGTTGTCGCCAATGTCTTTCGTCTCGATGTAAAACACGGGTTGCCCATCGCGCCGCGTAACGATGAAGTCGGGGGCACCGCAAGCCACACGCTTCGGCTCGTTAGTGACCAACAAGCCTGGCAGCAGCCCCTGCACCATCTGCTCCAAGCATCCCCGATAAGAATGCTCCGTGGCGTTTCCCTGCGCCCATTTGCGCCCTATCGCCTTAATATATTCCGTGATGTCCATGCTTTTCCAATCCTCTCATTTCCTTCTTTTCGTGCAAAGATACATACTTTCGTCCATTTTCACAAATATGGCAATTGTTTTTGTTTCCAAGAAGAAAAGTATTGGGAATATTTGTTCATTACAGACAAAATCCATATTTTTGCGGTATGAACGATACGAATACGTTATATCATGGAAGCAATGTCAAGGATGAAGAAAAGGAGTTATCGCTTATGACGAATGTATTTTTCCCTGACGAGCAGATTACCAGCGATGATCTTTACTTCATTTGTTATATGATTGAGCGCATAGGTAGGCAAATTAAACAACCCAACAAATACGTCGCCAACACCATCGGACATGACGAATTGGCTAAGAAGCTATCGCTTGCCAGTGTCCTTCATTCAGAAAACCCGCTTGCCGTGGTGGATGACTGGATTAACACTTACCACTTGAAACAAGGAACATACGACGTGACAGATGTCAACCCGCAATTTTGCTCGCAAGTACCCACGGCAACACAGATGGGAAAGGTATACAAACGCTTGATTCTTAATACCCTCCAAGATGATGAAGACTTGGCTGATGCCATCCTCCGAGTGTACAACCACCCCATTTGCGAGGTGATTGACAACTATAATGGCAGTGCCTATTACGAACCATCCCCTTATATCGCCAGGAGTTATTATGCTGGTGGGTTTTAAGGTATCGCAAACAATCCCATAACGAATCATCTTTACCTGTCGGCAAAGACGGATTCAAGTGATGATAACGAAATAAATGGTTTTTATTTTGGCTATAGGCGCAAACCCTTTCGGCTATAGGCGCAAACCTTTTTGGCTATAGCCGCAAGGTCATAAAGGCGGCATTTGTTCCCTATTACCCAAACATCTGATACCGATGAGTCAACCTTTCGCTCCCCTCAATGGTATCAATCGAGAACGAACACGAATAACGCGAATCATACAATGATGTCAATTCGTATGATTCGCGTTAGTCGTATTGGCAAATAACATGCGGATTACTCGTAGCGGATTGCCTCGATGGGGTCAAGGCGGGCTGCCTTCTTGGCAGGATACCAGCCGAAGAAAATTCCCGTGAAGGTACACACGGCGAAGCTCATGACAATGCTCCACGGCTGAATATAGATGGGCCAATGCGCCAATGCCTTGATGGCATACGATGCCCCCACACCCAATAACACGCCGATAATGCCGCCCGTGACGCTGAGGAGGATTGCCTCGATGAGGAATTGGTTGAGGATGTCCACGCCCCTTGCGCCCACACTCATGCGAAGTCCAATCTCCCTGGTGCGCTCCGTGACGCTGACATACATGATATTCATGATGCCAATGCCACCTACGATGAGCGATATTCCCGCCACGCAACCGAGCAGGATGGTGAGCATGTCGGTGGTGGAATTCATCATGCTCGACAGCTCCTCCTGCGAGCGGATGTTGAAGTCGTCGCTGTCGCCCATGAAGTCATCGGTGGCATCCCTTAGCTTGTGGTTGCGGCGGAGCACCTTGGTAATCTCCTCCGTCGCCTTGTCGGTCACACCCTCCGTGATGGCTGATGCCTGGATGCCTTGCAGGTAGTTCTGCGCAAGGATGCGTTTCATCACCGTGGTATACGGTGCCAGCACAAGGTCGTCTTGGTCCATGCCCATGGAGTTATAGCCTTTCTTCTTCAACACACCCACCACGCGGAAGGGAATGGAATTGAACCGCACCACCTTACCCACGGGGTCGGAGCCGTCGGGAAACAGGTTATCAACCACCGTCTGTCCCAACACGCACACCTTGGCACTCGACTTGATGTCAGCATCGGTAAACATCTCGCCGTCGGCGACGCTCAACTGCCGTATCTCCAAATACTCCGTGTTCACGCCATAGATGGAAGAAGGGGTATTGTTGTTGCCATAAATCCACTGCCCACTGCTCTGCACGGTGGGGCTGACGGCTTTCAGGTAAGAACATTCGTCCTTGATGGCCTCGTAGTCTGCCATCTTGAGGGTCTCCATCGACGAGGCATCCTGTCGCACACCGCCACGGAAGTCGGCACCGGGGGAAATCATAATCATGTTGGAACCCATCTCCGAGATGTTGGCTTGTATGCTCCGCTTGGTGCCTTGTCCCACGGCAAGCATCGTGATGACCGACGCGATGCCGATGATAATGCCGAGTGCGGTGAGGAAGGAGCGCATCTTGTTGGCAGCGATGGCCCTCAACGCTATTTTCAAAAGATTGGAATAATTCATAATTTCGTATTTAGCAACGTCATCTGTTCACATCTTATTCGTCGCTGTTGGCAGGCAAGGCAGCCAGTCCCTCAGCGGCAGACAGGATATTGTTGTTCACCTCGTCACTAATCACCTTGCCGTCGCGCAGCATGATGTTGCGCGAGGAATAGTGGGCGATGTCGGGGTTGTGGGTCACGAAGATGATGGTGCGCCCCTCGGCATGTAGCTTCTGGAAGAGCACCAGTATCTCAAACGATGTGCGGGTGTCGAGGTTTCCCGTCGCCTCGTCGGCAAGGATGACGGCGGGGTTGTTGACCAACGCACGGGCGATGGCGACACGCTGCATCTGTCCTCCCGACATCTGGTTGGACTTGTGCATGAGGCGGTCGCCAAGACCTACCGATTGCAGGGCGGCGATGGCACTCTCGCGCCGCTGCTTGGCAGACACCTCGCTGTTGTACATCAACGGCAGCTCCACGTTCTCCACGCTGGTGGTCTTGGGCAAGAGGTTGTAACTCTGGAAGATGAAGCCAATTTTGCGGTTGCGCAAAACGGCACGTTGCGACTTCGACATCTTGCGTACGCTCACGCCATCAAGGTAGTACTCGCCGCTGGTGGGCGTGTCGAGACATCCCAACTGGTTGAGGAGGGTGGACTTTCCCGACCCCGACTTTCCCATGATGGTGACAAACTCGCCCTCGTAAATCTTGAACGACACGCCGCGCAGGGCATGTACCGTCTCCTCACCCACGATGAAGTCGCGCTTGACATTATCGAGTTCTATGACTACTTTCCTTTCCATGGTTCTGGATTTTTATTGGGAGTTCAAGGAGTTCAGGGAGTTCAGGAGTTCAGACATTAGCTTTATCTTCTACGATACTAACGTCTGAACTCCTGAACTCCCTG
>JAFYZV010000215.1 GCA_017548525.1 Prevotella sp. | reverse complement strand
GCATCGATACTCTCGTTAGTTGGAACGTAGATGGTGTAATGGTAGGTGTTGAAGAGGGAAATGTTTGTTCCGCCACATGCGTTTCGATTGTTGTGAATGACCTCAAATAATCCACTTCCGTCCATCAATTCAAGGAATTTGGAGAATTCGGCATGGCTTGCCAATACGTCGCGTACTGTCTGCCGTGTACCAAGGATAGGATTTTCAAGGATATAGCTCTTGCCATTTCCCCCCTTCGTTTGGTCGTATATATAACTGACGTTGATAGGATTGCTCTCGTTTGTTTGGTAACTTCCTTCCACTGTCATTCCATTTGCTCCAGAACTGGCGTTGCTGATGCGAATTTCCGTTCCTCCCTTGGTGCGATAATACGTTTTTCCGTCTTCCACATTGCCTATGACAATGTGGGTGTCGAGAATATCTTTCAAGCGGTTTCTCACTTGTGTGTTATCTGCTCTTCCTATGGAATCGCCCACGGTCTCGGTGGCCGTGTCATAGTTCCAGATGCTTGCCCAAACACGGTCTTCCTGCCTCACCTTTGTGGGGTCGTAGTGGAATCGGAATAATTGTGTTTGGTTCTTTCCGTATGAACATGGGTCGATATATTCGAGCAAGGCATTATTGGTGGGGATAAAGAAACTATAGTAGGAGTTGAGAGAATTGAGATAAACGTCGTATTGTAATTGTTCAATTCCCCAATACATGATGCGCATAGACTCGTTGACAAGTGCCGGGAACGATACGCTGACATATGCTGTAGGTGAATAGACGCGGTTGGTGAGGTAGACAGCACCGTTGCATCCAAGCCATACAGAGTCAATGGCCTCGGGTACTACTCCCATGGGGTCGTTGGCATCGTTGAGAATGTTTTGGAACTTGGAGGGAACAGACGAGACAAATGAACTGAGCATATTGTTATTGATCAGTTTTGAGATAACATCATCAGGTACGTTGTCCCAAGTGCCATAATAATCTTTCAGCACTCGCCCTGCACCTTTTTCCCAGTATTCGTTCATGGCGTTGTCGCTTGGCACCATCATGACGGCCATGTCGCGTTGCATGACAATATTACCATCTTGGTCGTTCAGGCCAGTATAATACGAGTTCCATTCGGGATCAAACTTGAGGACTCCATTGACAGGACCATTGTCGGGCGTGACATCCACAGGTTGCCCTTCTTGGGACTTCCTTGAGAAGAAACGTTTTTGGTAGACGGTATCAACATTCGTGTCATAGAGGTAATTGTATTGCGTCGTGACGGCATTGTCCAAGGGGTAGGGGGCGCAATATCTTTCCAACAGACGGTTGAAAAGAGAGGTGTTGGACTTGTGGGCAATTAGTTCCGCCATATTTGGCAAGGGAGTGATAACCTCGCCCATACGGTGAATGAACCCATTGGAACACTTGATGTTGGCTTGCACTACCTGCACCCCGTTTACGCTTGCTTCACCTGCTTGTCGATGAGTTGTGTGGTTGTAGATGAAGTCATAGTCATCGTTGGTGATGCGTTTGTTGGTTAGTTGCTTCTCGATGAAATGCACCAAAGGCACGACCGAATTGTCCTCCATGCAGACGATGGGTTTGTTTGCCTTGCGATGTCGTAGCCAATATGGATTTTGTGGCATTTGTTCGGGATAGAGTACTGGCACGGAGTCGTATGGTTGACTTGCTGCCAATCGCCTCATACATTCTCCCTCGCGTGGTGGTGTTCCCTCGACGCTTGCGAGGCTATTGAGTTGTAGGGAGTTGTCGATCATGCTGCCGAAGAGGAGCAGTTTCTTTTGGGATGTGGAGAGTTGCCCGTAGCTTCTCACGCCCCATGGGTTATTCTGATAAAACCTTTCGTATGCGGCATCGTCTGCCACGAAGAGCGTCTTGGAGCCAGTTTTGGCAAGCACTTCCCGATAGCCGAGGTCGTCAATCATCCTGACGGTATTGGTGAAGGTTTCGCCGCCTGATTGCCCTTGCGCACTTAACCAACTGTAGATGCTCTCGCCCCATCCTTCTGGGGTGCGTTCGTCGAGGTCGTACTCTGAGCAGGAAATGTAGAGGAGCGAATGTAGGATGACGATTGCTGCGGCAAGAGCATTTGTCGACATTCTCATGTTCCAATTTCCTATTGATTCACTTTTCATGTCTTTTCCTTAATTAAACTTGATCGTATTTTTTATAACCATTTTATGAGTTTTCTTGTCGTGCCATCAGGATATACGATGATGTTCATTCCCTTTTGCAAGTTGGGGATTTGAACTCCTGCGGAATTGAATATCTTGATGGATGTATTATTAATGTTTAATGTCTCATGTTTAATGTTTAGTGAGGTTTCGGAGTTGATACGGCATTCGAGAAGCAAGAATTCGTCAAACCCTGTACCATTGTTGGTGAAAGTGATGATGTAATTGCCTTTCTGCGCAATGTCAAACGGGAGTTCGTATGATTTGGCAGAGGCGATGTTGGCTGATGTGTTGCCGTTGGCATTGGGTGTCGCGCTGTAAATAGGCGACTCTGCGATGGTGTTGTTGTTCGTGTCGAGGATACGCACCTTATAGCGTGGGGTCTCTTTCCAAGCCGCCATGGCAAAGGTTAGCTTATATGAGCCAGGTTGTAAAGTCAGCGGGTAAGCATTTTGCCTACCATACTCCGCTTGCCCCACGCGCCAATACAAGGCCTTGCCTTGGAATCCTGTAAATCCCGAGAATGTGCGCCCGCCAGAGGAATATGAGTTGGGATATTCATGGATGTCGTTATTCTCTTGCGTCAGTCGCCAACCTTCTGGGATGTTACCACCCAACACGTTGGTATAGTCAAGTGTGTAGACCGATGACATGTCGGCGAATAAAGGACGCAAGGTCACATTGTCGTCGGGCATGGTAAATGTGTTGTCATCGTTGATGGCGATGTCTCCGTGGATGACTTCCCAGCCGGCGAGGGCATATCCTTCATCGGGTGTTGCGGTGAGGATGACCTTTTCTCCTTCCTCTGCCGATGCGACGCTGGCGTTTGCCTTACCATGCTCTGTGTCACGGATGGTGATAAGGAATTGTTCTGCTGGCGTATCTGCTGGCGCATACGTCACCTGGTCAATGTACATGTTAAGTCCGTTAGAGTTTGTGAGGATGAGGGTGTTGTTCCCTTCGTTTAGTGAAGTGTTGATGGATGCCTTTCGCCATTCGTTATTGTTTGTCTTTTCGCATGTCATGGTGTGTTTGGTGCCATTGACGGTTGCCGTAATGTTGCCAGACCGATTAGGTGAGGTGTAGCGGACGATAATTTTGTATGCTCCCGCGTGGCGGATATTGATGGTATGGCGGAGTGCCCCCGCTGTGTTTGTTCCCATATCCATGAATCCATTTCCTGCATGGCCTCTTACAGAGGGATAGCGTCCGTAGGGGTCTGTCACGCAACTTCGGATATTCTTGAAGTCCATGTCTTCTGCCTCGATGGTAATCTCACCAAAGTATTCATCGGGTTGCTTGGGTAGGTCGAGTGAAAGACTTGTGTTGTCTGCTATGTCCGTACTACGTCCCTCTGCAACACCAGCGCAAGCGATGGAGATGTCAATAGGACCATTATGTTTTACTTGCAGGGTGTAGGTCCCCGTCTCGGCATCCCAGTTTTCTGTGGCGTTTCCCGTGGCAAGAGTCCGTTTGCTCATCGTGTAAGAGGGTTGGGTCGTTGCACCTTTGATGACGATGTTATCAATGGTCATCGTGGTGGAGTCGCTGCGGTAGTTGTTGAGATAGAAATCTATATGGTCGGCATACTCACGGATGATGCCGCTACTTAGCTTTCCCCATGTCAGTTCCATCTCCTCACAAGTGTTATATTGCAGGGGAATACTTGCCGTTGCTGTGGTGTTTTTATTCAAATATGTGTACGGGGTATAAGTGACAAGTTGGTTTTTGAAACGAGACACGTATAAGTCTCCCGTACTTACTTCGGGGTATTGGGCATTAAACTCGGCAATTTTCCTCGTTTGGGTTGACCAACGTGAATTATACGCTGACTTCTTCACTTGCACGGGAATGGCTTTCGCGACATCGTCATACAGTCCTATGGCGACGGGAATGGCGGCATAGCGTCCCGTTTTCTTGAAATAACAGAAGTTATCCATCCATTGTCCATTGCCACGGTTGAAAGGGTCGCTCTGTTTGTATATTCCATCGTACAGGTCTCCCCATGCGGCATATTTTTGTTCGTCGCTACCAGTAGTCATGTCGTTGATGACAATCACTTTCGTCTTGCCTACCACCTCTTCACGGGTAGGGATGTACATGGTGCCGTCGATAATCTTACGGAACATGTCCATCCATCCACCACGGAAGCTGGGGAACGTACCCCAGTTGCGACGTGTATAGCCATCGACCGTTGAATTGTTGAGGTTTTGGAAATCCTCTGTCCAGATGAGTTCAGGACCGTCCCACACCGTTCCGCCATTCACGCACATCTGTTCCATGACGGTGCCAATTCCTGCTGCCGTGGGATATTTCTTCCCATGGTTCTCGCCAAGGATGGCATCGAGCGCACCATTCCATCCGCAATTGTCATAACGTACACCATAGCTCTTGGCAAGGCCAGAGACGAAAGGCGAGAACGTGACGCTTTCATTGTTGTAGAAACAAGATGATGTGGTATATTTGTAGAGCCAGAGGATTGCCTCGGGATAGTTCTTACATGCAGCAAGCAAATCCTTGTTACGCTTCATCATGCCGATAGGGTTGAGGGGGTGCGACCAAATATTCCCGCAAAACGATACCGTCAAGAATCCACCGTATTTGTGTGCCATGTTTACCAGATTGGCAAAGAGGGCAATGCGCGATGTTTGCGTACTCGAACTCCTGTCGTTTGCCTCGTCAAATCCCCAAAACTGCTCCGCATAGTTCCATCCCAGGAAATTGGGAAATCGCTTGTAGAAATATTCAAACGTTTCCAAGTCGTCGTCTTGGATATGCGTGTGACCTCCGCTGGCGGGCTGGCAAGTAAACCAAAGTCCGTTGGCTTGGCAGACCGTTCCCCATGACTTGTATGTGCGGATGGCGTTTTGCGGCATCTTATAGACATTCTTCTCAGTGTCGTATTGGCACGACAATGACAAGTTCATGCAAACGAATGGCTTGATGTCATCGGGAATGAGGTTGATGATTTTCTGTGGGTCAGCTTTGTTCCAT
>JAFYZV010000214.1 GCA_017548525.1 Prevotella sp. | reverse complement strand
GTATGGGTGGAGGCGATGATGGGCTTCGAAAATGGGTAGTACTACAGGATCATCGAATACGGTCCCTTGCGCTGTGTAATGAATTAATCCCATTTCTCTTGCTGCATCCTCAGTGTTTTTGAACAATTCGCGAATGATGGCGAGGTCTGCTGTTCCACCGTAGCAGGTGGTTCCGTGGTATCCTTTGTCTGTCTTATATTCGTTTTCGGGTGAAGTAGATGGGGCGGTAATGAGTTCCTTGGGATTCTTCGGGTTTTCTACGAGCCAGTCGAGGACGAACTCAGATGCCCCTTTCAACAATGGCCATGCGGTATTACGTAAGAAATCCATATCTAATGTGAAAGCGAAATGATCCCAAAGGTTTTGAGTCAACCAAGCACCACCTAAGTTCCAGTTGCTCCATTCGGGACTCTCTCGCTTTTCTCCCACGGGATTGCTCATCGCCCAGATGTCGCTATTATGACTGCTGCACCATCCTCTGTTGATGCCATAATAATTCTTGGCGGTATATTTGCCGTTTTCTGCCAATCCTTTCATGAATCCCCATAGTGGCTCGGTCATCTCGGAAAGATTGGCAACCTCTGCTGGCCAATAGTTTTCTTCCAAGTTGATGTTCACGGTATAGTTTCCCCGCCATGGTGAGAACTTATGTGGGGTCCATAATCCTTGCAAATTGGCGGGTACGTTAGGTGTGCGGGAACAACTGATCAACAGGTATCGCCCGTATTGCATGTAGAGAGTTTCCAAGTATGGATTGCCGCCACCATTGTCGGTATAATCTTTTAATTGTTGCTCTGTCGTGCGGGATGTATCATATTGCGAGCCATCAAGGTGCATTTTCATACGATTATAATACTGTTGATAATCGGCTATATGTCGGCTGCGCAATTGCTCGTAGGTGTAGTTCACTAAGTGCCAAGCGTCATCTGTCGCATTCTCGATGTATGGGGCACCCTCATTGACGGGGTGTTTGTCGAATCCGTTGAAACTTGTTTCATTGACGAAATAGATGGTTGCCTCGGTTGCATTTCTCAATATCAGGGTACTATCGGTTTTCGAGGCTTGTCCGTCTTTTGTTTCCATTTTCAGTATGGAGCAGAAATGAATGCTTTCGGCAGGGTTGCCGATGGCGTGTCCCGTGAGAGTCAGTTGTTTGTCGGAAGCCTTGATGCCATGAGGCACTTGAGAAGTTAGTACTATTTCGATGTTGATGCTCTTTGGTTGTGACGACTTGATTTTCATGGCAATCACCTTGTCGGGATGATTAGCGAAGTATTCGCGTGTGTATTCGATGTTGTTGCGCATGAAACGGTCGCGGCAAATGGAACTGTCAATGTCCAACTCGCGATAGTAATTGGTGAAAGCCCCTTGATCTAAGTCTTTGATGTGCATGGTTGCCAAGGGTTGGAAATGCTGCGAATTAGGACCTTGAATGTGCAATTGCAAGGAGTCTGCCTTCGCATAATCCTCATTAAACAAAGCCTCGCGGATTGCTGGCAACCACTTGTGGGCATCTGCATCCATCTCGCGGTCGTATGGCTTGCCCGTCCATAGCGTGATGTCGTTGAGATACAGGAGGTTGTTATCGGGATTTCCATAGACCAATGCTCCCAACTTACCGTTGCCGATGGGCAACGACTCTTCGAAATATTGTGCTGGTTGGTTATACCACAACTTCATGGGCAATTGTTGTGCTTTTGCTGAGGAAGATAGGAGCAGCATGGCTGCGAGTACGATTGTTTTCATGGGTGTATGTTTCTATTGTTTTATCATTTTTGCCAATTACTTATAAATGTACTTCTTCCCGTTCTTGATATACAACCCGTTCTTTTGCGGTGTTGTCACTATTCTGCCTTGCAGGTCATAAATGGTTTCGTTGTCTTTCCTTGTAGATGGTATAGATGATATTGTGTCTGGAATTTTGACTTGGGGATAAATCTGCACACCGTCCTCAAAGCATTTATCAAAACTTAAATAGTCACAAATACAGGTTAATCGTTCGCTGGGGCCGTTCTCCAAGATTCCTTCATAGTAATCTCCTATACCCTCAACCCAATCGAAATATTCCTCCTCAAAATAATACGAGAAGAAATGGTAGAGATTAAACTTTCGTTCATTCACCGTTAAGGAATCAACGTGATGCAAGACCATAGTTCCATATTCGTAATCATTCCATAAACAATCACGTTTAAGATTGAAGTCATAATAGAGAGTCTTTTCCGTCTCCCCTTTGTTAATGCGATAGATACGCTTGTCTTGCTCTATCCATGCAGCACAATACACTGATGAGCCATTTTCCGATTCCCGATACATCTTGAAAGCCTGTTCCCCGTTGATAACGGTATCGCCTCTAAGCACGAAATTGTAATCAGTCAAATGTTCATCATAGCCAGATATCATATTATCCTCGTCATACTTATACTCGTAATGATGGTATTTGTAAAGCCACGTCTTGCCTTCCTTCAACATCGGGTGATAAGGAAGACGTTCTCCATCGGGAACAACAACGATTTCAGGTAACCCAAAGTCCTCATAACCGAACAACTCCTTACCATTGAGTTCACATCGAACAAGTTGCTGATACTTACGGGCTTGGAATTTTTTGGAATGAACCAAGTCAACGGAAGAACCGATACCCTCTGCCCAACATCCGACAATTTCATCACTGCCATAATTGGGCTTAAAGTAAATCACTTCCCTTGTTTCCCCGTTGGTTGTTACGGTTTCTCTTGAACTTTTCTTAAAATCACTCCAACCGATATCATAATTGGAACTATGCAGGTCGTTTTCATTGAAGCTATAGATGATATAGTTTTCATGCTCATTTTTGTTATAGATAAAGACTGTCTTGCCAGCTTCATATACCGCATCCTTGTATTGTACGCGATGCTTGTTGTCGGCATTCTCACAATACAGTTTTGCATAGTTGATACCCCTGATAAGCGTGTCACCTTCAATGAAATACCGATACTCATAGCAATTGTCGGGATTGGAATAGTCAATGTTCTTATATGTCCACGACTTGCCCTGTTCAATTATTTGGGGATAGTCAGTGGTGTCGTCCTTGTCTTTCGCGAAATCCTTGTACGAGAAGATTTCCTTGCCGTTCAACAAGCACCCCAATAACTTTTCATACGAGGTGGAATAGTAGCCATCTCGATACCTAATCTTGTAACCGCCAATGCCTTCTATCCAAACCACTTGTTCGTTATATGTGGAACAGAACAAATGAAGACGGCGAAATTGCTTTCCACGTACCGTTACATAGTCGGTATATTGCAATTCATAGGTGGAATTATCGATGATAGTCTTATCGCCAGGGTTTTCAAGGCTGAAATCATAAATCAGGTCTGACGTGTCACTTCCATGTATAATGCCATATACCCGACGGTCTTCCTCATACAGTGCATAACGATAGCGTATATTTCCATTGTCTTGCACGTACATCTTCTTGGCTTGATGACCATTTATGATCGTGTCGCCATCAAAGTAAAAGTACAAATCATCTCCGTTCAGGGCATTGTATGAATTGCATATCCATACCTTCCCATCCTCCACGAATTTCATTCCTTCCTCTGTCTGTGCAGGACAAACAATGAAGGGAAATATAAGTACAAGAATAAATAAACACTTTTTCATGGCTTTTCTTGTTAGAAATTATCTGTTGACAAAGATAGAGATAATTTTCCTAACCGCCATAAATTATCCTTCCATTTGGTGTGAAAATCTGTTAATAAAACAGGGTTTCATCGTTAATAAACCTAAACCATACGTTTACGACAGATAAACCATATATTTACGATGGCTAAACCATAGGTTTACACCCTGGAAACCTATCCTTTCCACTCTGGAAACCAATGGGTGTATATGTGTTGGCAACATAATGCAAGACACTCTGCCGAGTCATCTGTCATTACGTACAAACGAAAGATTTCGTGGACGACCTTTTTTGTTTTTGCAACTTTGCAACTTTGCAACTTTGCAACTTTAGTACCTTCTAATATTCTGGACTGATAATTTACTGAGCAATTAATAAGTGATTAACAATAATATTATATATATAATTCTATTAATATATTATTATAATAATATATTAATAGAAAATTTGAACTCTCCAGTTTTCAGATAATGTGACCTATCAAAGTTGCAAAGTTGCAAAGTTACAAAGTTGCAAATTGACAATTCCCATCACTTGAAGACCTCATGTTCGACGACATGGTATTGGACATCATCGGCAGTGATGACGAGTTGGACGATTGCCGCTTTTGCGTTGATGGGTTTGTATTGGTCGAATATGAAGTTGCCGATGCTGTAAAAGATATGACAACCGTGGTATTGTTCCATTGTCTGTAGGGTATGCGTATGGTGGCAGATGAGGGCGTTTGCTCCCGCATCTGCCAATTGTCGTGCTTGCACCCGTTGCATGGTGGTGGGTTGCAGTTGGTGTTCCCATCCCCAATGTAGTGACACGACGATGACGGCTGACGGCTCCGTTGCCCTTAACCGTGCTACCCGTGTCAACAAGGTGTCGAAAGGCTCTTGGCTGATGGAGAACTCGTTGGGCAGATAGGCGAAGTTCTCTGGTATGAGCCTGTTGGATGCGATGAGGTAGACGGGGCGAATGGTGCTGTCAATAAGGACAGGCCTTGCCGCCTCCTCCATGTCCTTCCCCGCCCCGATGGGTGTCATTCCCGCTTTCAATATATTCTCATGCGTATCTTGCAGCCCTCTCCGTCCTTGGTCGATGGAGTGGTTGTTGGCGAGGTTGAGATGGGTAAATCCATGTTTGCGTAGGCTCTCCAGCCATTCTGGCTCTGCCCGGAAGACGAATTTCTTATAGGCGGGTGCCTTGATTTTGGTGGCAGGACATTCCAAATTGCCTATCACATAGTCGGAGGAGCGGAAGAGCGAATCGATAGACGACGAGAAGAGGCCGTCCATTCCAACGGTCTCAATGCGTTTTCTCACCCCTCGGTCGAGCATGATGTCACCTGTAAAGGTGATGGTGATGGTATCTGCTGCTTGTACAGACAAGAATGAAAAGATGAAACCGAGCAGGAGGGAAGCGGTACGCAACATATTTAGTATCCAACTTTAACAGCCAGAACTATAGAAAAACTCCTCGTTATCCTCAGGTTCCTTCTCCAATGGCACGGTGATTTCGTCCATCCAGGAGGGGATGCCGTATGAGGGATGTTGCCTTCTGTATTGTTGCCACTCCTCATCGGTGAGCCTCTGTTCAGCAAGAGGACGTGTGAACTCGCGGTAGGAAAGCACCGCCCCACGGGTAAGGATGAGGTTGCCGTCGATGTCCGCGATGACATAGATCTCATAAGCAGGGCCTGTCGCCTCGTAAAGGATTGACTTATTGGGGTTGTTGGGTGCGTTGGCAGTGTACACGTCTGCCACTATCGACACTTCACGGTCAGCCCCAGACACGTTGTCCCACCCGTCGAGGAACTGCTCGTCGTCCTTGGCAAGTTGCAAGGAGATGTATTCAAAGGTGGAGCCGATAATCTCTATCTGATTGTACTCTGTGTCTGTTAGGGGCGTGTGTCGCAACTCCTTCTCGCTTACTTGCAGGAGGAATTGCGCCTGTTCGATGAGAGCGTCTGTACCCGTTGCCGCTTTTTCGGTCATGAGGTGATGGCGTTGCAACACGTCTTTCAGCGTCTGGCACAAGGCGATGGCACGGTTCCAGAATGCCACATTGGGTTCCACATAGCCTTTGAGGATAGGTTCTGGCGGTCCATAGCCTCCACATTCCGCTCCCGCTGGTTGCTTGGCATAAAGGATGGCATCATGTTTCAACTCGGCGTAGGATGCCAAGGCGGTGTTGAGGTTCTTCTTCCCCCATTGTTCCGTTTGCATAAAATACGGATAGTTGGCATCTTCGTCCGTCATCACCTTGAGGGCATGGAGCCATCGTGTTGCCACCGTCTCATCCCAATCTATCTCTCCCATACGCTGTTTCATGTTGGCGAGCATGGGCAGAAATCCCTCCCACTGCTCGGCAGCGTGGAGGTCGCCGAGGAGGATTTTCTCTACCAACGTGTTTCCCATGGCGGCAAACACGTCCAGACCACAAGGCACACCTCGCTTTGTAGGGTCGTTTTCGGCATCAATCATCTCATTGAGCACCTCGGCATCGGGCATGTAACGCTGTGGCATGAAGTTAATCTTGCAATGGCTTGTCACCTCAAATTTCGGGCGGATGCGTGTCTGACGGTCACCTATTGCCTCAACGCGCTGGCACAGTTGCCGCAAGGCACGTTTGTTTTTCAGCAACTTCTCCATGCTGACTCCCGTCTTCTGCGCCTCCTCATACACTTGTTGGATGGTCACGTTGTCAGGCTTGCCAAAGATGAATGTCATGGGATTGAACACGTCATCGTATGCCTTACGCACCTTCTCGCTACTGTTCACGGCATCGGCGAGAGCCACGGCATATGCCATCTGCTTTGGTTTGTCGGTGCCGAAGTGTACGTTTTGCAGCCACATCATGGCACGGAAATATCGCTGGATGCGCTCATTGCGCGAATAATGCCCCCTTGGACGGAAGAGCGAATAGTTGTAAAGAACATCATGGTAGTCGAGAAAGTCGGAAAAGGCATCTTGCGACGCATAGACATTCCGCAACTCATCTTGTACCATCTGTGTGTATGATGGTGCCACGGGTAGCGGTTCCTGTCCCGTGAGCAATGCGTGGGCAATAGCAAAATAGGCTTGGCAATACTCGTTGGCTGCCCTCCATTGCTTGTCAGTCGACGTATTTGCCTTAACTGACACCTCGTCGTACATAGCTTGGCAAAGTACCTGCACGAGCGAGTCGAGTGTCTTTTCCTCGATGTCACGTACCACTGCATCAAAATAGAAGTGAAACAGTTGCAGATAGAGGTCGGTTGTCACGAAGGACGGGAAGTCGGAATAGTCGTTTTTCTCATATACATGGAACAACTGAATCTTATTCCCAGGAACGATGGCAAAACCATTTTTGCCGAGTTTGTCCTTAAGCCGTGGGTCGAAAGTCTTGAGTTGGAAGGTGTTGAGCATCTTGTCGGGATCCACCAGGTAGCCTTCCCGTGGGTGGTATTGTGTCTTGCGCAACTCTTTCTCACGTTGTTGAATGCGAGTAATGAAAGCCTGTTCGGCTTTCGTATATGACAACGGCAACGGCTTGAAAGTATTATCGTTGGGATTGTCATAGTTAAATCCGTAGCCTTTGGTTGCCTCCGTCTTCTCAAATCGCGCCCACATGAGAGAATCGTACCATGAAGTTTGGCTGAAGATTTCCCTCAACGGGGCATCCATGAAGATGTGTCCTTGAAGGGCGGCGAAACCGTTTCGGACAATTCGTAGCTCTGCCAATGAGAGGTTGGAGATGTCCATGTCGGTGTCAATGCCATTGATAAACTGCTCCACGTCGATGTTCCCCTTGCCAGGGATGATGATGGGGTGTCCCTTTTTCTGTCCCCAGATGGGAGATGCAGCATAAAGGAAAAGAAAAAAACAGATAAATAATTGTTTTTTACTCATAATGGTTATTGTTTAATGATTGTGTCAAGGCTGAAGAAATGACATGGCTTCCTCCTTCGTGGCATTCTCGATGACAAACCGCAGGAAGCTGAAACCGAAGCCATTCCAGGTGTATTCACAAACGAAGAAGCGGTTATCTGTGGTACGTTCCAGACTCCTTACCGCATTTCCTGTCCATCGGAAATCCTCCAAGATGCCACCCAACTTGGATCCCATCCACAAAGGGCGGATGTGGCCATGGTAGTTCTTGAAGACAAAAAGGCGACGCGCTGGCTCAGGAAAGAACCGCGTGGGCTTGATGACTCCCACGAGGGCATCAATGTTGCCATCGCCATCCACATCACCTGTCTGTAGTTGGTAAACAGGATAAGGCAAGTGCCATTGGCTCTCCCTGTTATTATCGGATGTCATTTGCAGACTATCACCAACCCGAAGGACAAGATAATTGATACTATCATTCTCTCCTTTCTGGATGGACCATTGCGCAAAGCTTGCCTGGCAAGAGCCAAGAAGTAATATGAAAAGAAAGGCAATAGGACGAAACATGGGAGTAGCCTCCTATTTATCGACATCTCACAGCAAAGACCTGATTTCGCTTTCCAAGTCCTTGATTTGTGCGTCTCTCTTGTGGAGGACATTCTCCTTGGTGATGAGGAAGAATGTGGGGATGTCTAACAAGTTGTATTGCGTTATGAGCGGACTATTGACACCCTGTGGATCACGGACACTAATCCACGGCAGAGCGGCGGTCTGCGTCTTCCAGAAATGCTCGTCAGGGTCTATCGATACCTGGTAAATTTCCAGTCCTTGGTCATGGAACTTGTTATAGATGTTGCGCATGTTCATGATGCGTTCCGTGCTTTCACTCGATGCGAAGAGGTGGAAGTCGAGCAAAACCACTTTCCCTTTGAGGTCAGTGAGGCGGCGGATGTTGCCCTTGTTGTCAGGCAAGGCGATGTCGATGACCCCTGCTTCCGTAATCTTATTGGGGTCGATGGACTGGCTGTTCCTCGCTTGCAGGATGCGTACATTCTTCATTCCCTCGATGGCGATGTTGTGGAGGTTAATTCCTCTCTCTGCCTCGGGGTAATACGTGTCCCAACTCGTCGCCACGGCACCAAACACCTTGACATCATTCTCACTGGTGCGGGGGTTGAAGATGAGGGCGTTCTGGTAGCCCAAAGCTACCGTCTGGAAGAGGGCGAAATAGGCGGATGCCCGCTTGGGGTCGTTGAAAATATAATTGTTTTTGATGTTTTCCTTGTAAACATACAATACGTTGGAGATGCTGTCAGCGACACGTTCGGTGTTTAATGACGGGTCTTGGGCAATGGCATTGATTTGTGACTGCAATGCCAACTGCCGCAACGCCAACTGCTTGATGAGCTGACATTCCTCGGAACCCTCTACCTCGTATTGGGCGGACATCGTTGGATAGTCAGCCTTAATAGTGATGTTCTCGGTGGAGTCCACGGCAATGTTGATAATCTGTTGACCGATACGTAGGCGGTAAAAATCGGGAGCCTCGGGCTTGAACCCATGGAAAGAGAATGCGCCATCGGCATCGAGCTTGGCAGAATCGACGGCTATCGCCCCGTTGAGGCTCATGTTTTCCCAATAGAGGGTGGAATCAGCGGCATTGGTGATGTTTCCACTGACGTGGAATTTACCCTTCCCACACGATGTGAGGATGAGAAGAAGGGAAATGAAGCAAATAGTACGTATTTTCATTGACGTGTCTTCGTTTAATTTTATCAATTATGGGGCATTGACCATTGGCAATCTTTGAGAAAGACCCCCAATGGTCAATGCCCGACTATCATACAATTATTCGTTATTCCTCAAGAATGAGGCTGATGAGTGAAGTAACATCCGTTATGTTGATGTCGCTGTTACTATCAAAATCGCCCAATAATTTAGCAAACGGAGTTGGAGGTGTACCCAAAATATAACTTATCATTGCCACAACATCTTGGATATTCACTTCTCCATCAATGTTTACATCACCAAGAATATAATCAGCTATATATTTGAATTTCTTCCAATATTGGGCATTGGAGTATACTGTTTTCTTTCCTTTGGGTACATAAAGATAAGCATCATAGCAACCATCAAAAGTAGACTCACCGATAGAGAGAGGTGAAGCGATGTCTACCTTAACCGACTCCAATCCACTACAAAGGTTGAAGGCGTAAGTGTCAATGTCGGTGATGGAACTTGGAATGATGACGCAAGTCAACAAATTACATTCGGCAAAAGCATGATTTGCGATGCTTGTCACTTTATAAGTTAAGCCGTCTGTTCCCTTTACGGTGGATGGAATTGTTATCATTCCCACTGTTGTTTTTGAGATAGCGGTTACAAAAGTGCCTTCCACGACGTAGTCTTCGAAATTGGGAACGGCTGGCGAGGCAATGTCTGCCTCATAATAAAAGTTGTCATAACCAATCATTACCTCCTTTTTGGAGGCATCTGTCACTGTGAAAATAGCATCGACGGTAGAATTGCCATTTGCGATTTTTACCGTGAAAAAGTCATAGTCAGACAATACATTCACTGCATCTCCTTTGGCAAAAAGAGTTGCCGCGCTCATCATGGCGATGACGAAGAACGCATATTTACTTACTTTTTGAATCATAATGTTTTCCTGTTTTGATGATATAAAAACACAAGGTT
>JAFYZV010000213.1 GCA_017548525.1 Prevotella sp. | reverse complement strand
GAGGGATGAGAATATTAGTGCCAGAATCATAGTTACCCCTAATATAGTGGGGATTTAATACGCATTTTAATCGTTCTATGTCCTGATTCTCAATAATCCCCTCTATATTCATTTGAAAAGTATAGCCATCTATTTCGACTTCAAAAAGATCATTGTCTTTTTCATCTATTTTGTCAAACAGGAATGGGATAACAATCTCATAGTCATTAGGAGTTTGCCAACTACCTACGTAAATGTATGGAATGATTTCTGCTGAAACAAATCCAAATTTCCCTTGATATTTTGCCAAAATCCTATCGATTCTATAATATTTTATGATTTCATATTTTAAAGGTACTCTTAATCTGCTTCCTATAATGGAGCCATCATAGATAGCATATTTTTCAATAGCAGAATCAGAAATACCATAATTTATATTGTCATCCGAAACAACATATAATTTGTTCTCTTGGTCGACAAGTTGATGAAATGTGTATGGTTTAATTGAATCGAAGATATTTAGCATAGAAAATGTTTATCAAAACATGTTTTGATATATTATAATGGAGGTATCCGTATAAAGCGAATACCTCCATTCAATTAAGCATATAGGCTTATTCGCTCCAATCTTCCTTAGACTTGCGTACGTAGCTCTTGTAGCGGAGCTGTGCCATACGTTTAGCCTCAGCGAAGAGTTCTTCTGCTTCGTTAGGATAAGCCTTTTGTACTGAGAGATAACGAACCTCACCGAGGAGGAAGTCACGGAACTTATCCCAATCGGGCTCCTTAGAGTCGAGAGAGAATGGATTCTTACCCTCGTCGGCGAGTGCTGGGTTGTAACGCCACAAGTGCCAGTAACCACATTCAACGGCACGACCTTCCTCAGCTTGTGAACGTCCCATACCACCCTTAATCTTCAGACCGTGGTTGATACATGGAGCGTATGCAATCACGAGTGATGGTCCAGGATAAGCTTCTGCCTCGCGGATAGCCTTCAAGCATTGAGCATTGTCAGCACCCATAGCCACCTGAGCAACATATACATAACCGTAAGATGTAGCAATCATACCGAGATCCTTCTTGCGGATACGCTTACCTTGAGCAGCGAACTGAGCGATAGCACCAAGTGGAGTAGCCTTAGAAGCCTGACCACCCGTGTTAGAGTAAACCTCAGTATCGAGAACGAGGAGGTTCACATCCTCACCAGAAGCAATCACATGGTCGAGACCACCATAACCGATATCGTAAGAAGCACCGTCACCACCGATGATCCACTGGCTACGCTTGATGAGATAGTGGTCGAGGGTTTGCAGTTCTTTGCAGAACTCGCAACCAGCCTCTGCACCAGCGGCAATAGCTTCCTTCAACTTCGGAGCAATCTCCTTGGTCTTGTCAGCATCATCCTTGTTGGCAATCCACTCTTCAGCAAGTGCCTTGAATTCCTCGGGAGCACCCTCAGAAGCCTGTTGCAACAACATGACTACACGCTCCTTCATCTTCTTGTTACCAAGTACCATACCCATACCGAACTCGCAGAAGTCCTCGAACAATGAGTTGTCGAATGCAGGACCTTGACCCTTGGCGTTAGTGGTATATGGAGAAGATGGAATAGAAGCAGAATAGATAGAAGAACAACCTGTAGCATTGGCAATCAACTCACGGTCGCCGAAGAGTTGAGAGATAAGTTTCACGTATGGAGTCTCACCGCAACCAGCACAAGCACCAGAGAACTCAAACAATGGCTGTGCGAACTGAGAGTTCTTCACGTTGCCCTTGATGTCAACGAGATCTTGCTTGGAAGTAACATCCTTCACGAGCTTATCCCAGTTCTTTGCCTCTTGCTTCATTTCCTCTGCATCTGGGTTGAATGGCACCATCTTGAGAGCCTTGCCCAACTTAGGATGACCAGGACAAACGTCGGCACAGTTGCCGCAGCCAAGACAGTCGAGAACAGAGGTCTCAATGCGGAAGTGCATACCAGCCATAGCCTTTGGAGCCTTCATCGTGATGGTATCGAAGTTCTCGAAGCCAGCCAATTCCTCATCCGTCAAAACGAATGGACGAATAGCAGCGTGAGGACAAACGAATGCACATTTGTTACATTGGATACAGTTCTCAGGATTCCATACAGGAACGAATGCTTCAACACCACGTTTCTCGTAAGCGGCAGTACCATTGTCCCATGAACCATCAACGGTATTGAACTTCACGAAGTCGGAAACTTTCAGCAAGTCGCCTGCCTGTGCGTTGATTGGACGAACGAGCTCTTTTACGAATGCGGGAGCGTCATCAGCTTTCTCTGCATCATCAGGAAGGTTAGCCCATGCTGGGTCAATAGCAAATGGCTTGTATTCATCACCACGGTCAACAGCTGCGTAGTTCATATTCACAACGTCCTCACCCTTCTTACCGTATGACTTCACGATGAACTTCTTCATCTGCTCAACAGCAAGGTCAACGGGGATAACGCCTGTGATACGGAAGAATGCAGACTGAAGAATCGTATTGGTACGATTTCCAAGACCAATCTCCTGAGCAATCTTCGTAGCGTTGATGGTATAAACGGTAATGTTGTTCTGAGCGAAGTAACGCTTTACCTTATTCGGCATGAAGTTAGCCAATTCCTCACATTCGAAGATGGTATTCAACAGGAATGTACCATTCTTCTGCAAACCACGTGTCACATCGTACATGTGGAGGTAAGCCTGAACGTGGCAAGCCACGAAGTTAGGTGTTGTTACCAAATAAGTAGAACGGATAGGTGTATCACCGAAACGGAGGTGAGAACATGTGAAACCACCAGACTTCTTAGAGTCATAGCTGAAGTATGCCTGGCAATACTTGTCGGTAGAGTCACCGATAATCTTCACAGAGTTCTTGTTGGCACCTACAGTACCATCAGCACCAAGTCCGTAGAACTTAGCTTGGAACATACCTGCACCACCCATAGCGATTTCTTCTTCCTCTGGGAGAGAGGTGAAAGTAACGTCATCAACGATACCAACCGTGAAGTGGTTCTTTGGCTCTGGCAAAGCAAGGTTCTTGAATACGGCGATAATCTTGGCAGGAGTGGTATCAGAAGAACCGAGACCATAACGACCACCAACAATTGTAGGCTTGTCTTCTACATCATAGAATGCACTCTTCACATCGAGATACAATGGTTCTCCTTCTGCACCTGGCTCTTTTGTACGGTCAAGAACAGCGATACGCTTAGCTGTCTTGGGAACAGCAGCGAGCAAATGCTTTACAGAGAATGGACGATAGAGGTGAACAGCCACCATACCAACCTTCTCTCCTTGTGCTACGAGGTAATCGATAGCCTCACGAGCTGCCTCTGTTGCAGAACCCATCAAGATCACTACGCGCTCAGCATCCTCTGCTCCGTAATAATCGAAGAGGTGATATTCACGACCAGTAATCTCGCTAATCTTCTGCATGTAATATTCTACTATTTCAGGAACCTTATCGTAAGCAGCGTTGCAAGCCTCACGATGAGTGAAGAATGTCTCGGGATTCTCAGCAGTACCACGAGTCATTGGACGCTCAGGAGTCAAAGCACGGTCGCGGAAACGCTTAACGTCTGCGGGATCTACGAGAGCCTTTACATCCTCTTGATCCATTACCTCAATCTTGTGATACTCATGAGAAGTACGGAATCCATCGAAGAAGTTTACAAATGGAATCTCCGTCTTCAAAGAAGCGAGGTGAGGAACAGCGGTAAGGTCCATCACTTCCTGTACGGAACCAGAGCAGAACATAGCGAAACCTGTCTGACGACAAGCCATTACGTCTTGATGGTCGCCGAAAATACAAAGAGAGTGAGAAGCCAATGTACGAGCAGAAACGTCGAATACACATGGGAGCATCTCACCGGCAATCTTATACATGTTTGGAATCATGAGCAACAAACCTTGAGAAGCGGTGAAGGTTGTTGTCAATGCACCTGCTTGGAGTGAACCGTGTAATGCACCAGCAGCACCACCTTCTGATTGCATTTCCTGTACGCTTACCGTTTGTCCCCAAAGGTTCTTACGACCACGTGCAGCCCATTCGTCAACGTGCTCCGCCATAGGCGAAGATGGAGTGATAGGATAGATAGCAGCTACTTCTGAGAACATATAGCTCACATGAGCAGCAGCCTCGTTACCATCACAAGTAATAAACTTTTTTTCTTTAGCCATTTGTTTTTACTTTAATGTTGTTTGTATAATGCTTTATGTTAGTTATTTGATTTGTTCTGAATTCACGGCAAAAATACGCTTTTTTCTTGTAATAGGCAAATGTTTTCCTAAAATTCCATAAATTGTCAATACAAAAAGCCAAACAACCAAAGGGGTATTTGGTTGTCAAAACCCACCTCGGTATTGTATCGCGCATAGATGGTGTCAGCATCCATACGCACCTTCTGCTCACCTTTGGCATCGATGATACGGAACTTCTTGTTGCCGTCTACGATGTATTGCTGCTCCCTGTCGCCTTGGTTCACGGTGTGGTCTTTCCAAAGGGCATTGACGAAGAACGTCTCCATCACGTTCTGTTGCACCACCGTATTGGGATAGATGGCATAGATGAGGTTGGAATTGTGCATCATCACCTTGCCTGGTTTCTTGGGAAACTCCTCATTCACGGGATAAATCATATTGATGAGGCGAGCATCAGCCAAGTATTTCATATAGTTCATCACGGTGGCACGGCTCGTCTCGATGTCAAGAGCCAATTGACTGATGTTAGGCGATTTGTTACCACCCACCGCCAATTGGTAAAACAGCTTCTTGATTTTCGTGAGATATTTCAGTTCTATCTGCCGTATCAATAACACGTCCACCTCAATCATCATGTTCATGGTCTTCAACAAATTCTCCATGTAATTGCGCTGCTCGAGGAAGAAAGGATAGAATCCATGATGCACGTATGACTGGAAGTATTGCAACGGACACACTTTTGGCAAAATCTCTTTGATGATATGAACATGGTCTTGCAATATCTCTTTCAATGTGTAGGGCTGGAATTGTGTGCCTGTCTGTAAGTTTAGGAATTCGCGAAAGGAGAACCCACGGAGGTTATAGCTATGCACGATATTGTTCAACTCGGGATTCTCTTCCTTCAGTCGCATCACACTTGAGCCCGTAAATACAATCTTCAACTCGGGATAAAGGTCATGGCAAAGGCGCAATTCTTGACTCCAGTTGGGTTGCTTGAATACTTGGTCCACGAGAAGCACACGTCCTCCTTGTCTCACGAAGTCGCCCGCGAAGTCTGCGATGCCTCTTCCTTGGAAATAAAAGTTGTTCATGTTGACATATAAGCAATGCCTATCGCCGACATTGAAGTTTTCCTTGGCGTATTGCAATAGGAATGTTGTCTTGCCCACACCCCGCGTTCCCTTGATGCCAATCATGCTGTCGTTCCAGTCAATCTCGTCCATCAAAGTACGTCTTACGGGGGCGTTGACGTGTTCTATTAAATATTTGTGTGTGCGAAAGAATGATTCCATTCCGTGTGTTATATGATTTCTTGTAAGATTTCACTTAGGGTGGGGTGGATGTGGATGGTCTCTTGCAATTCCTCCAATGTACCATCATGGTTCATCAGTACCGTGATTTCCTGCACCATGTCAGAGGCATGTGCACCATAGATGTGGCATCCGATGACCTTGTTGCCTTCGTCGGTAAGCAATTTTACTATCCCTTCGGGAGCGTTGATGGCGAGTGCCTTACCGTTAGCACGATAATAACCCCTGTGACAAGAGTAGGAAATGCCGTTTTCTTTACAGCTATCCTCTGTCCATCCTACACATGCTGCCTCGGGACTGGTGAACACGGCGGCGGGCATGATGTCTAACCGAATCTTGTCTGCCTTGCCCAAGATATGGTTCACGGCACGGAAACCTTGGAATGTTGCTGCATGGGCGAGCATTTGCCGACCATTCACATCACCGATGGCATAGATGCCGGGCACGTTGGTTTGCATGTTGTCATCCACCATGATACCCTTGCCGTTATAGGAAACATCTGTTGCTTGCAAGTTCAGCCCTTCCATGTTTGCGGCTCGTCCCGTAGCCACGAGGATGGTATCGGCTTCGATAGCATTCTCCTTACCCTTACAGTCAAACACTACTTGGTGTCCGTCTATCCTTTTCACGCCAGCTTGCATGAAGAACTTGATGCCTTGTTTCTCCAAGGATTTGCGCAAGCGTTTTGCAATGTCCCCATCTAAAGACGGTAAGCATTCCTTCATGTACTCAATCACCACCACTTCGCTGCCCATACTGGCGAAAGCGGAGGCAAACTCCATTCCCACGACACCCGCGCCAATCACGCATAGACGTGAGGGAAGATGGTCGATACCGAGTAACTCTGTAGAAGTCATGACGTGCGATTGCCCTATCCCTTCGATGCTTGCTGGTATCTTGGCATGGGAACCTGTGGCAATGATGACATTCTTGGCTTGGTATTCTTCTTCGCCAACGATAATAGTATGGTTATCCTTGAATGATGCCACGCCTCTTATGAGTGTGATATTGGGTTGTGACATCAAGGTCTCGATGCCCTTGCGCAATTGTTCGATGACTTGTTCTTTCCGTTCCATCACCTGTGAGAAATCCACTTGTAACCCCTGCAAGGCACGTTCCGCCTCATGGCAAAGGATTTTCGTGGGGATGCACCCGCAATTTAAGCAGGTGCCTCCCACGTGTTTTTTCTCTACGATGACCACTTGCAAGCCGTTCCTTGCCGCATATTCGGCAGTTCGATAGCCCCCAGGACCACTCCCGATGATCAATAAGTCTGTTGTGATAGCCATATCCGTATGTGTCTATTCAGTTAATGCTTGGTCTTCTACCAGTTGTTGATATGTCACGATAGGATGCTTGGCGGCGAGAACATCATCCACCCTTCCGATGGGCGTGGTGTGTGGGGCTGTCTTGACTTGCTCTGGGTGTTTGGCGGCTTCATCGGCAATCTTTCTCATCACAGCGATAAATCCGTCGATAGTCTCCTTACTCTCACACTCCGTTGGCTCAATCATCAGGCTCTCATGGAATAACAAGGGGAAATAGATGGTCGGTGCATGATAACCATCATCCAACAACCGTTTGGCGACATCCATCGTCGTCACGCCTGTCTCCTTGTTTCGTAGACCGTCAAACACAAACTCATGCTTGCACAAACCCTCGATGGGAAGGAGGTACACGTCTTTCAGACTCTCCTTGATGTAGTTTGCATTGAGCGTTGCCAATGACCCCACCATCTTCAGGTTCTCCTTGCCAAGGCTCAGGATATAGGTATAAGCTTTGAGGATTACGCCGAAGTTGCCGAAGAAGGCACCAATGCTTCCCAATGAAGTATCTTTTCCATCCATCTCGATGCCATATCTGTCCTTCTTGTCATCCCAGATAACACGTGGGGTGGGGAGGAATGACTCCAATCCATGGCGCACTCCCACGGGACCACTACCAGGACCGCCTCCGCCATGGGGCGTGGAGAACGTCTTGTGGAGGTTGATGTGCATCACGTCGAAGCCCATATCGCCAGGACGACATTCGCCAAGCATGGGGTTTAGATTGGCACCATCATAATACATCAAGCCACCACAATCGTGTACCATCTGTGCTATCTCAGGGATATTGCGCTCAAAGATACCGAGCGTATTGGGGTTGGTCATCATCATGGCGGCAATCTCGTCGCCGTGGGTTGCGATGAGTGTGCGTAGGTCTTCCACGTCTACCGTGCCGTCTGCAAGGCTTTTCACCTCTACAACTTCCAACCCACAGACAGCTGCCGAGGCTGGGTTGGTGCCGTGAGCAGAGTCGGGTATCAACACTTTCTTACGCTTTGTGTCTCCACGATGTTGGTGGAAGGCGCAAATAACCATGAGACCTGTCAGCTCACCATGCGCCCCAGCACAAGGGTTGAGCGTAAATTCTGCTAAACCAGTTATCTCTGCCAAGAGGCGTTGCAACCCGTCATACACCTTGAGCAAGGGCTGGCACGTGTCAATGGGTTGCATGGGATGTGCCTTGGCAAACGCATCCATCGCAGCTACTTCCTCATTGATAACAGGATTATATTTCATCGTGCAACTGCCCAAGGGATAGAAGCCATCGTTCACGCCAAAGTTGTTGTGGCTTAAGTTGGTGTAATGGCGCACCACGGTAGGTTCATCGCACTCAGGGAGTTGGGCATCCACCTCGCGACATAGTTCCCGTGGCAATTCCGACGTATGGTAAGGGTAGGGGTTCTTAGGCAACGAATATCCTTTTCGTCCTGTCTTTGACAACTCAAAGATGAGGTTTCCGTATAGTTTGTTGTTCATGGTTTATGCTTTTTGTGGGCTTGTTTCTGTCATGATATTCACCAATTCGTCAATCTCTTCTTTCATTCTTTGCTCGGTCACGGCAAGCATCAGCGTGTGTTCATCAACCTTCACTCCCGCCATGAATCCCTTGTTGACGCATCGTTTTTGTAGCGACTCGATATCACCATCGTATGTGACGCAAAACTCATTGAAGTAAGGCTGCTGGTATTTCAACCTGAAACGGGGGTCTTTTAATAGGCAATCACAGAGATAATGTGCACCAGCGTAGGATAGTTCCGCAGCCTCTTTCAGTCCCTCCTTACCCATCACAGACAGGTAGATGGTAACGTAAAGGGCCATCAAACTTTGGTTGGAACAGATGTTGGAGGTTGCCTTTTGCCTACGGATGTGTTGTTCACGGGCTTGGAGGGTCAACACAAAGGAACGTTGTCCCCTATTGTCTCGTGTCATTCCGACAATGCGCCCAGGCATCTTGCGGATGAGTTTTTCCGTGCAACACATATAACCAATGCCTGGACCGCCGAATGTCATCGGAATGCCGAGGCTTTGTCCTTCACCCACGGCGATGTCCGCTCCCCACTCACGGGGTGTCTTGAGAATGGCAAGGTCTGCGGCAATGCTGTTGATGATGAGCAATGCCTTCTCTTGGTGTGATTCTTCTGCCAAGCCACTATAGTCTTCCACGATGCCAAAATAGTTAGGCTGTTGCACCACCACGCCAGCCACTCCCCCTTGCGCCAATTTCTGACGTAGTTCGTCGCGGTCGGTCACGCCGTCATGGGCGGCAATGGTCTCGATGGAAATGTCATGGTATTTTGCATAAGTTTGCACCACACGGAGCGTCTTGGGGTCAATAGTTTCGCTCACCAACACCTTTGTGGCTTTCTTGGCGGCATGAAATGCCATCATGACAGCCTCAGCGGTTGCCGTCGCCCCATCATACATGGAGGCGTTAGACACGTCCATCCCCGTCAGTTCCGCCATCATGCTTTGGTATTCAAAGATATAATGTAGCGTCCCCTGTGAGATTTCCGCTTGGTAAGGGGTATAACTGGTCAGGAATTCCTCGCGCCCAATGAGGTCTTTCACCACCGATGGGGCATAATGGTCGTAAACACCAGCACCTGCGAAGACGGTCAATGGCTGGCATTCCCGTGCCATTTGGGCGAACATCTGACGAATCTCCACCTCGCTTTTCGCCTCAGGCAGGTTATATGCCTGACGGAAGCGGATGCACTCGGGTACGTCTGCGTATAAGTCATCGAGCGATGATACGCCTATCCTTTCGAGCATCTGGGTGATGTCGTCGTCGGTATGCGGAAAATATTTATACATCATGTCGAAAGAAAAGGTTATTGCCCACAAAAAGCTTCGTATGCCTTGGCATCCATGAGTTCATCAAGTTCAACCTTGTCAGACAACTCTACCTTGATGATCCAGTTGGCGAAAGCGTCTTGGTTGAGCAATTCAGGCTCGTCTTCCAAGGCATCATTCACCTCAACAACCGTACCGCTGACTGGTGAGATAAGGTCGCTGGCGGCTTTCACACTCTCCACTGCGCCAAACTCCTCGCCCGCATTGACTTCGTCATCCACCTCGGGCATGTCCACGTAAACTACATTTCCTAATGCGTTCTGGGCATAGTCGGTGATACCAACATATCCAAACTCTCCTTCTACACGTACATACTCATGTGACTCGGAATAATAGAGTCCTTCTTCAATCTTTGCCATAATGATTCTTGTTTTATTGATTTATTGATTGTTTTTAATGTTTCTATGAATGGTCTTTGTCCCAAATAGTTTTATTTCTTATAGTGTTTATCGTAAAAACGTTTCTTAACCACCACGCCTGGGAAGGTCTTTTTGCGAATCTGAACCTCCACCTCTGTACCAAGGGCGGCATCATCGAAGTTTATCAAAGCCATGCAAACACTCTTGTCAACGGAGATGCCATGGTAGCCCGTCGTTACCTCGCCAATGGGCTTCCCGTCTTTCAACACGGTGTAACCGTGGCGAGGGATGGCCTTGTCGAATAGTTCGATACCCACTAATTTCTTCTCCAATCCCTCTTCTTTCTGTTTGATGAGGGCATCCTTGCCGATGAATTCAGGTTTACCCAACTTGCAAAACATCCCAAGACCCGCCATAATGGGGGTGATTTGCTCGCTCAACTCGTCACCGTAAAGAGGCAGTCCCACCTCGAAACGCAATGTGTCACGGCATCCCAATCCACAAGGCTTGCATTTGCCACTTGCCATTAACCGCTCCCAGGCTTTCACGATAAATGGATGAGAGGCATACACCTCAAAACCATCCTCGCCCGTATAGCCTGTGCGACTGACGATGATTTCCTCTCCATCTGCTTCCATCGCCTTGGCGGTATAGAACGCCAGTTCGTGGCAACCGATTTGCAACACCTCTTCCATGACGGCTTCTGCCTCGGGACCTTGCACGGCTAATTGTCCGTAGATGTCTGACTGATGGTCGATATTGACATCATATCCCATGGCATGTTGGGTAATCCATGCCACATCCTTATCGATGTTGGCAGCATTGATGACAAGGAAAAACTTGTTGTCGCCCATCTTGTATACCAATAGGTCGTCAACCGTTCCGCCATGTGGATAGAGCATCATTCCGTAAAACACCTTGCCAAGAGGTGCATCAGTCACGTCGTTGGTGAAGATGTGGTTCACAAACCGCTCGGCATCGTTGCCAGTAACGAGTACCTCACCCATGTGCGACACGTCGAACACACCGCAATGCTGGCGCACGGCTTGGTGTTCGTCGATGATGGATGAATATTGGATAGGCATGATGAAACCGCCGAAAGGCGACATCAAGGCTCCGAGAGCCACGTGGTTGTCGTATAGACAGGTCTTTTTGTTCTCCATATTGTTTAGTTATTGAATATCAAATTGATGAAATCGTTTGTTTCTAAATGTAAGATGAGGTCGTCTAAGCGGATAGGGAGGGCAGCACGGACAGATGCTTCGTTGTAAGGCACATTTCGTAGGGGGCGTAACAGGCGGTTATCAATGTCGCCTACCACAAAGAAGTCACCCACGATATTTACTTGTTTGATGATGTCATTCTTCAGTTCCATACGCAATTCGATGTTGCCCACGCCCTCAATGCGTCTTTGGCGAACCAACGTATAACGGGGATTGTTGCCATAAATGAAATCGGGGTTGAGGTACTCACGTTCGATTTCCTCTATCATTTGGAGGTCTTTTTCGTCAAGAATCATCTCTTGATTGCATAACAAGGAGATGAAATGTGATTTCACGTCTTCCAATGGGAGGGAGGTATAATCTTTCAATAGGGCAATATGCTGCCTTACGCTTTCCACACCCTTGCTTGCCAACTTCGCCTTGGAGGGAGTGATGCTCATGCTCATGTTTTGCATGTCGGTGTCATAGAGCAAGGTGCTATGCACAATGCTATGGCCAGGGATGTGATAGAAAGCACTGCCCGACACCTTCCTTCCTTCGATGAGAATGTCATTACGGCCACTCGCCTGGGCGTTGATGCCCAACTTATACAAGGCGAAAACCATGGCATTGACATAGCGGTTGAAGGTCATGTTGACCTGTTCGTCGCGGGTGACGTATGAGACCATGACATTCCCCATATCGGCATAAACACATCCACCGCCGCTTTTACGTCGGTACATCTCGATATGGTGCTGGCGGCAATACGACAGATTCACCTCATTCTCAATGAGTTGGTTGCGCCCGAAGATGACCGTTGGTAGTACTTGCCACATAAAGAAGCAGTCGTCATCGGTGTTTTTATGGCGGGCAACATACTCTTCCATCGCCAAATAGAAGCTTAGGTTTCTCGTCTGAGGTATCGGTAATGCGATATGAATCACGTCAATAACAAAGGCTTAGTTATCATTCTTTTTGCAAAAATAATAAATAAATATTGAATTCCGTATCTTTCATGGAGTTTTTTTTATATGTTTGATTTTCGTATATGCGGCATATATCAAACGTAATTGCCACATATACGAATGTTATATGCCACATATACCAAATGCGGATGATGTGTTTATGATGGAAAACTGATTACTTTATGTTTGCTATAGCTACCAATTGGTCGGTACGCTCGCCGATTCCGCGATAGTAGACCAATGCTTGGTAAGTGTTTTCCGTTTGGTAAAAGCTTCCTTGCGAGGGTACGGGGGCGAGAGTACCGTCGGCCTTCATCCATAGATATTGGTAGGAATAATAGCCTTGCTTGAGTGGGATAGTGGCGTTGTAGGTGCCATCCGTGGCATCATACTCCATCAGGTATTGGGGAAGAAACTGGTCATTGGTCCATTGACCATTGAGGTAGACATCGCCTTGAAGACGTGGTGACTTCAACTTGAAATGGACGAGGAGGTAGTCGCAGAGGCGGTTGATGTCGTAATTGTCACTATTTCGAATGAGGAAGGCACCATTAGCATCTTCGTCATAGACATAACTTGGGCGTGGGTCGTCGGTCCATACGTAGGCATGGTAATCGTGTCCGTCCCAGCTGATGGACTCCAATCCGAGTGTGGTGTGTGTCACATCAAGTGTCTCAAACTTACGATATTCGTTGCCCCCTGGGAAGATGAGGTCGCGGCAATGATCCCATCGCAGCCCGTCGGTCTTGACGTATTGCGGCTTGGTGTTTATCTTGGCGTTGTCCCATCTGCCATTTTGCATGACGACGGTGTGGACTTGCCTCTCGTGGTCAGTAACGGTCAGGTTGCCATATCCTATCTCCATCGACAGTTGTTGGTGGGCACCGTGGAAGTCAATGTCTGTGTTTCCCGTCATTGATAGTGCCACGGAGGCGATGGGATTGACCACCATGAAGTATGCTATGAACATCGTCTCGTCATCGTTGTTCTCATCATAGACGGTGACACGATAGTTTCCGCTCATCTTCAGTCGGCATTGCTCGTTGGGAATTTGCAGATGGTAGTGGGTGTAAAGGACGTTGGTGTTAAGCGACTCCTCTACATCATCGATGGCTTGACCATCGTTAAACCCATCGACATAGTCGCTCGTGAAGATTTCTTCCGATAGGGTCCAGTCCGCCTCACAATGTTCCACCTTATATATATATCTATGGTATTCGTGGGTAAGGTCATCAAAATCGATGTGGATAGGTGTGTTTCCACGCAGTTGGATAATGGGCAAGGGAGCTTGCCAGTCGTCTCCTGCCATGACCTGTAGTGAGGCTATCCGCTCGTGTAGTATCTCATGTCGCTGGGCTATGATGAAGAGTGATTGGAAGAGGAGCAACAAGAGAACGAGGGACTTGATGGGGAGATGGGAGGAATGGGATGGATGAGGCGAATGGGATTGATGGGAAATGGTGGGAGAAATGTAGTTGGCGAAGGCGTAAGGATGGCTATGACGCTCGTCGGCGGGATGCTCTTCACGGCTCTCCAACACCCATTCATTGTAGGGAGGGAAGAAGGCATCGGCATGGGATGGGGTGTCTTCTATCTCCGTAAGATAGAGGCGGTCAGCGAGAGGCATTGCTTGTTTGTAGAGACTTGCCCCACCGATGATAAATACCTCCTCATCTTCGGTGCAATGGTTTAATGCCTCTTCCAAGGAAGGGTAACACTCGCAATGAGGATAGTCATGGGATTGACGACTCAAGACGATGTTTCGGCGATGGGGCAATGCCCCCTTGGGCAGCGACTCATACGTGTGTCGTCCCATGATAATGGTATGTCCCGTGGTGAGAGCTTTAAACCTCTTGAGGTCGTTGGGCAACCAATACAACAATTTGTTCTTGTATCCGATGGCGCGATTTTTCGCTACGGCGGCAATCATATTGATGTTCATACACTCACCTCCGCTTTGATATGTGGCCAAGGATTATAGTTTTCCAATTGGAAATCCTCAAAATGGAAGCTGAAGATGTCCTTCACGTCGGGATTTATCTTCATGATAGGCAACGGGCGAGGCTCACGGGTAAGCTGGAGTTTTGCCTGTTCGAGGTGGTTCAGATAGAGGTGTGTGTCACCCGTGGTGTGGATGAAATCGCCCGCCTGTAGCCCTGTCACCTGCGCCATCATCTGCAAGAGGAGGGCATAACTGGCGATGTTGAACGGCACACCGAGGAAGGTGTCAGCACTCCGTTGGTAGAGTTGGAGGGAAAGCTTGCCGTCGGCGACGTAAAATTGGAACAATGTGTGGCACGGAGGAAGAGCCATTTGGTTGACCTCTGCTACATTCCACGCACTAACGATGATACGTCGCGAGTCGGGGTGGTGGCGTATCAAGTCCACCGCTTGCGCTATCTGGTCGATGGTGCCGCCTTGATAGTCGGGCCATGAACGCCACTGGTGACCGTAAACAGGACCGAGTTCGCCATTCTCATCTGCCCACTCGTTCCATATCCTCACGCCGTTTTCTTGTAGGTACTTGATGTTGGTGTCGCCGTTCAAGAACCAGATCAGCTCATGGATGATGCTCTTCAGGTGCAGTTTTTTCGTCGTTAGCAGGGGGAAACCATCTGACAAATGGAAGCGCATCTGGTGTCCAAAGACGCTTAATGTGCCCGTTCCCGTGCGGTCAGTCTTCTTGGTGCCCTCCGTTAGGATGCGGTCGAGCAAGTTCAAGTATTGTTTCATATTCTGGTATGTGTGTACTTTTGATTTTCCATTCTTGTGGATAGAGGTTGTTGGCGCGGTTGCCGATGTTCTTGGCAAAGCCGATAGGGATGCCTTGGTAAGTGAGCAGCACGATGCCCTTGGGTGTATCGGAGTGCAAAATGATAGCCTCCTTTCTCAAGTAATTGATGGCTTGCGTGTAATCGATGTCGATATGGGGATAATCCTTGTTGTCGTCTGTTATAGACAATGCCTTGGAATGAGGGGGAATACCTTTCTTCATTTGGGAGGCAGAACCTATCGGATTGTAGGGGCGAATCAGCGTATTCGCCCGTGATTTGCCCTTTTGGGGATATGGGTTGTTTGCGGGCGGATACGCTGATCCGCCCCTACAAGTCCCTGCGTTTTCTGTTTCTTTTTTCTTCAATATGGCCATAAACAGTCCCTCCCCACGTGTCTTTCCGGGGATGAAGCGGTAAACGGGATGGTTGTCGATCAAAGATCCCATGATGTTCCAATCCTCTTGGATGTCGATGCTGATAAAGTCAGCACCGAGTTCGTTGGCAATCCACGCCACGTTCTCCTCATTCTCGTGAGCATTGAACGTACAGGTGGAATACACCATGATGCCGTTGGACTTCAGACAAGGCCAGATGTCGGCTACGATTTCACGTTGTAAACGCCAACATTTCTCCACATTTTTCACGCTCCATTCCGAAATGGCATTTGGGTCTTTGCGAAACATACCCTCGCCAGAGCATGGCACGTCGGCGATGATGATGTCAAACGACATTCGCGCCTGTTGGAAATCGCGGGCATAATTGTTGGTGACAACCACTTGTGGATGCCCCATCTTCTGCATGTTCTCCCACAATATCTGAGTTCGGGAGCGTATCGGCTCATTACTATATAATATGCAATCGTCAGGTAAAGCCGTGCGGGCGGCGATGGACTTACCACCTGGGGCAGCGCACAGGTCGAGAACTGACAAAGGGTGGGGGATATGATGATTTAGTATCTGCCGAATCACATGCTCAATGAACATCGATGATGCCTCCTGAACATAATATGCGCCAGCATGTAAGAGTGGGTCAAACGTGAAATTGGGACGATGTGTCAGGTAATACCCATATTCCGACCAAGGTACACGCCCGTCTTCCATCGTCACTTTTGTTCCTTCGGGGCATTTGAAGGGATTGAGGCGGATGCTCACGGAAGAGTCTTTTGATGAGAGTCCTTCTGTTAATTGAACAAAAAGATCATCCCCCATCAATGTTTTGGTGTATAGTATGAAATCTGTGGGTAGATTCATTTCGTTATTGTCTTCTTTTCTTTTTGACGACAAAGATACAATAAAAATCCCAATATACAATATATGAAAAAGGAAAAGCAACCAAAGTCATGTTGTTCGTCTATATTTCTGTAGTTTCAAAAAAATGTGTATCTTTCCTCTATAAATAGTGAACAAATTGCCCCGCATAAGTAACTAAATACGCATCATTTACAGGCATAGAGACATGCCACCCCAAACACGGCCTTGCGAGCAAGGCCGTGTTGGCATAAATGGTACTTTCCTCTTC
>JAFYZV010000026.1 GCA_017548525.1 Prevotella sp. | reverse complement strand
GTCGGGTCGAATATTCCCACAGTTAATTCAATGAAGTCATCGGCCTTTTGAGTCAAAAGACATTCACTCGCCATCACGAATGATGGCACTTGAAAGAACAGGAAAAGAATTAAATGTTTTAACATACTGTTATTGTTTAGGCTGGTTACTTTTGCAAAAATACGCAATAACAATACTTTTCCCAACTATTTACCCTTGTTTGAGTAAATCAAAAGTAAATCATTTAAGTCGTGAGGGTTCATAAAGGGTTGGGAATCAACACCTTAAATTTGAGTTCACCAACAGTTAAACCCCATTAGAAATATGGAAACAAGTTTTCTTTTAACGTTTTGGCATCCCTTATACCAAAAAGTTTCTCGTTTGCTTGCGACTTGGCGTTTGTAATTGACTGCTTATGCCTCTTCCCCATGAGCAACATCATTTCGCTTTCGCTGAAATCAAGACGCAATAACACGCAGACACGAAGCTGGTCTTTAGTCAGCCTTTTCCCATTGGTGACAAAGAGGAAAAAACGTGAAAAACATTTGCGAAACAGGGAAAGTAAGCCGCTCCAATCATCCTCTGTAGGCGGTTTGTAGCCTTTCGTAAACTGCCTGAGACCATTAATCCTCTGGTATACCTGAGAATCGTAAAAGATCTGCCGGTCATTAATGTTTGAGTCTTTTCGTAATTGCCTAGTAAGTTTTCCGACCTCTTCCTCAAGGATTCTAATGGTGGCATCCTTGCCATTCAATAAGTCCTCATATGCTTCCGTGGTATGTAAAATCTCCGCTTGAATATCAGCCAATTTCTGGATGTATTCTTGGTGTTCACACTCTCTTTCATCTTTCTCCCTCTTATAAAATTCGATGCGTTTCAAAAGTTTGTCCCCTTCTTGCCGTTTTGCATCCAACAAACTTGAATACTCCACAATAATGGATTCCTTATCAGCCTTGTATTTCTGGATCTCGAATTGCAGGTTCACGATTTCCCCCATCAAGGCGGTTGTCCTTTTAGCGGCAATCCTCTTCTTTTGGAGATGGTATAGAATGAGGATTGAAACGACGGCTATCGCCAATGTAACAAAATATGCAAGCATCCTTTTTGACTTTTCAAGAGCAACCGCTTCTTGCTCTGCATTTCTCTGATGTCGGTTGAAATTATAAAAGGCACTTATCTGGTGAATCCTTTCTTGGTTGACATGGAGATATGAGGAGTCATTAGACGTTGCGAATAGCTTGGCGTACTTAGCGATTGAGTCTGGGTCATGCCTCTTTTCATACACAGTCAATTTCCCCTTGTACGCTCCCTCCATGAGTCCGTGTTCCAGTGCATTTTGGAAATAGACCAAGGCGGAGTCCACCTTTCCACAAGATAGTAGGTAGTTCCCCTTGATGACATAGTATGTCTCGCGCCCTTTGGCGACATTCCCTTTTTTGTCATATACCCCTGATTCTTTTTCGTATATGGATATGAGTTTCCCGGCTTCATCCATCATGTGACGTTCCGTCAATAGGTATATGGCGGTATTGCAAACCCATGCGGCATGTTTCTTGTAACCATATTTCAGGTACAATTGCCTGGCCTGGCTCGTGATGGAGAGGACACTGTCAGTGTCGCCTTTTAAGAAGAAAGGCCTTATCCTCAACTCGAATGCACGAAGGGCATTAAAGACATCTTTTTCCTTCCATGCGATTCTTTCGGAATTTCGTAGGGCTTCCATCTCGTCATCGGGCAGGAACTGCATGTGGAAGAGCAACGCCATTTGACCATAAACAGAATATAATGTGCGGAGGTCGCAATCTTTCTGCGTGGTGTCCGCCAATTCCGTCGCCTTCTGGTAGCACTCCAAGGCAATCGGAGCCTCGCCCATGTCGTGGTGAACACGCCCTTGCAGGTAGTGCGCCATCATCTGCTCGTTGGCGTTGCCGTGGCGGTCGAAGAAGCGGACCAGCGAGTCCACCGTGGGCAGCCACGCCTCGGTGAACACCGTGTCGGCGCGGTTGCATTGGCTCACGTAGTCCAACCGCTCCCGCATTTCGTCCCTGTCTTGGGAGCATGAAGCCAGTGCCAATAAGATGGATATGACCACAAGGAATCGTTCCATGCTGACAAAGATAATTCTTTTTCCGCAAAACGCAAAAGAATTGCCGCTTAACTACGCCAACACATTTGGTTTTCTTTTTCTTTTCCACGGAACAACCAGGTTTTGGCTCGTGCCAACGTAAGGAGAACGACTTGCGCGTGATTGGAAAAAATTGACAAGAGGAAATGGTTGACGGTTGAAAATCCCTAAGTGGTTTCAACCGTCAACATCGTTCAGCACGGTTATTCCTCGTTAGGATTCCATAGCATTGCCTTCTTGATTGGGGTTGAAGACTTCCATACACACGGAAGCAGAAAACTATCAAACCAACCTTATTCAAACTCTCAACACTGAGCAGATAATGATGCAGAGAGAATCTTCAATTATATAATATGTATAAGTTTAATTTATTAAAATACTTGTAAATCAATAATCATGAAAACTATGAGCATATTGCATAATTGAAATGATGTCAGAATAGTAAATGAAATAATTGACAAAACAATGGCATTAATGTTTTACATTTCCAAATATCAAGTAAAAAAGAAAACCCAACTTTACATTTTTGGGTGTAAAATTGGGTGTAAATTTTGTAAACAACTGATAATCAATCGATTTTGCGGAGAGACCGGGATTCGAACCCGGGAAACGCTTTTGACGTTTACACGCTTTCCAGGCGTGCCTCTTCAGCCACTCGAGCATCTCTCCTTTTGAAAAGCGAGTGCAAAAATAACCATTTTCCGCCAACTATCACCATCTTTTCCCTATTATTTAAAAAAAATTAATACTCAATGGAAGGGAAAAGAGTTTATTCAATGCCAAACACTCGCGCAACATTCGCATTGGTATTGTCGGCAACAACCTCTGCTGAGACACGATAAGCTTCCGCCAGTTTTTGTAAGACATGAATGACAAAAGCACTCTCGTTGCGTTTCCCCCGATGTGGAACGGGTGCCATATAAGGGCTGTCTGTCTCCAAGACGATGCGGTCGAGCGGCACGGCGGCTGGCAATACCTCGGGCAAATGGCTTTTCTTGAATGTCAATACGCCACCGATACCCAAGACGAAACGATCAAACGAAAGCAACTCGCGAGCCTCTATCTCATTGCCCGTAAAACAATGGAACACCCCGCCAGGCAAATCATCGGCATATTTCCGCAATATCTTGACCATCTCATTCTGCGCCTTCCTGCAATGTATCATCAATGGCAAGCCAGTTTCCACCGACCATTTCACTTGTTCCTCAAATGCCTCTAACTGTTGGGATTCATATTCCCGCGACCAATAGAAGTCAAGTCCCACCTCGCCAATTGCCACGAATTGATTGTCTTCTATCATGGAAGAATTGCATAGATATGTGGCTTTCATCTCATCAAAAACCTCATGGAAATCATCTTTCACCTCTTCAGGATGTAACCCCACCATGGGATAGGCGTAATGGGGATATTCCCTACATACCCGCAAAATGACATCCACAGACTTTAAGTCCACGGCTGGAAGAAACACTTTTGAGACTCCCGCCTCTTTCGCTCGTTGAATGACGGTTGGAAGGTCATCCTTAAATTCCTCCCCATCGAGGTGGGAATGGGTGTCTATACACTGTATCATGTCATCATTAATTATATTCCGCCCAACTCTTGATGTCAATGTCATCAAGACTTAACGTACAAAAAGCATTGATAAACGCACTCGCCAGACGGCTGTTGGTAATCAATGGAATGTTTAGGTCGATGGCGGCACGACGAATCTTATAGCCATTGGTCAATTCCCTTGGCGTAAGATCCTTGGGAATATTCACCACCATGTCAATTTTCTTTTCATGCAACAGTGACAACGCTTGCGGCTCACACCCCTCCTCAGATGGCCAATAGACTCGAGTATTGGCAATACCATTATCAGAAAGATACTTGCTCGTACCACCAGTAGCATATAGTTCATAGCCATGGGATACAAGCATCTTAGCGGCATCCAGCATATCTGCCTTCTGCTTAGCACTACCCGTAGAGAGCAAAACCGTCTTGTCGGGAATACGATGTCCCACGGAAAGCATACTTTTGAGCAATGCCTGGTTGGTATCGTCGCCCAAACAACCCACCTCGCCTGTAGATGCCATGTCCACTCCCAACACGGGGTCAGCTTTCTGTAGGCGGTTGAAAGAGAATTGTGATGCCTTGATTCCCACATAGTCGAGGTCAAAGAGATTCTTATTAGGTTTCTCTATAGGCAAGCCGAGCATCACCTTGGTCGCCAACTCTATCAAATTCATTTTCAACACCTTACTGACAAAGGGGAACGAGCGGGATGCCCTGAGGTTACACTCTATGACAAGGATGTCGTTGTCACGTGCCATATACTGGATATTAAATGGTCCATTGATATGGAGGGCATGGGCTATTTGTCTGCTTATGCGCTTAATGCGGCGTACCGTCTCCACATAGATCTTCTGTGGCGGGAACTGGATAGTGGCATCGCCTGAATGCACCCCCGCAAACTCAATGTGTTCTGAAATGGCGTAGGCAATAATCTCGCCATTCTGCGCCACGGCATCCATCTCGATTTCCTTGGCATGTTCGATGAAACGACTCACCACCACAGGATGATCCTCGCTCACGTTGGCGGCGAGTTTCAAGAACCGTTCCAACTCTTCCATATTGGAACAGACATTCATCGCCGCACCAGAAAGGACGTAAGAAGGACGTACCAAGACAGGGAATCCCACCTTGTCAATAAACTTTCGGATGTCGTCCATCGACGTAAGGGCACTCCATTCTGGCTGGTTGATACCATAGCTATTGAGAAGCGAGGAGAACTTAGCCCTATCCTCAGCGTTGTCAATGTCCTTGGCAGACGTGCCAAGGATAGGCACATGCTGCTCATCCAAGCGGATGGCGAGATTGTTCGGGATTTGCCCTCCCGTGGAAACGATGACCCCATGGGGACATTCCAGGTCGATGATGTCCATGACTCGCTCGAATGTCAACTCGTCGAAATAGAGACGGTCGCACATATCATAGTCAGTACTTACCGTCTCTGGATTGTAATTGATCATGACAGACCGATACCCTTCCTTACGGATGGTATGCAATGCCTGCACTCCACACCAGTCGAATTCCACCGACGAACCGATACGATAAGCCCCTGAACCAAGAACGATGATGGAACGTTTGTCACCCTCATACGTGATATCATGGTCGGGATGGTTAGGTTTCATCCCTGCGTATGTCAAATATAGGTAGTTGGTTTGCGCCGGGTATTCCGCCGCCAATGTGTCAATCTGTTTCACCATGGGCAAGATGCCAAAGTTTTTGCGCAGTTTTCTAATCAAGAGCATGGCGTGGTGCATGTTGCCTAATTCCGTCTCAAGACCTATCGCCCGTGCCACTTGGAAGTCGGAAAAGCCATATATTTTTGCCTCCAATAACAAATCCTTCCCAAGATTATTGACACTTCGCAAAGCTTTCAATTGCTCATCAATGTCGATGATATGTTTCAGTTTCTGCAAGAACCACTTATCTATCTTCGTCAACTCATGGATTTGGTCGATGGAATAATCCTTGTGCATCGCCTTGGAAATAATGAAGATGCGCTTATCCGTCGGCTCTCGGAGAGCTTCATCAATGTCTGGGATCTCCAATTCCTTGTTCTCCACAAAGCCATGCATCCCCTGCCCTATCATACGGAGACCTTTCTGGATGGCCTCTTCAAAGGTGCGACCGATGGCCATCACCTCTCCTACCGACTTCATACTGGAGCCTAACTCCTTGTCAACACCCCTGAATTTCGACAAGTCCCAGCGAGGAATCTTGCAGACAACATAATCCAAGGCTGGCTCAAAGAATGCACTTGTGGTTTTCGTAACGGCGTTTTTCAGTTCAAACAAGCCATATCCGATACCCAACTTCGCCGCCACCGATGCCAAGGGATAGCCCGTCGCCTTGCTGGCAAGAGCCGAGGAGCGCGACAGGCGGGCATTCACCTCTATCACCCGATAATCCTCACTTTGTGGATCAAAGGCATACTGCACGTTACATTCGCCTACGATACCGATGTGGCGGACTATCTTGATTGCCAAAGCACGCAACTTATGGTATTCACTATTCGTCAAGGTTTGCGAGGGTGCAACCACAATCGACTCACCTGTATGGATGCCCAAAGGGTCGAAATTCTCCATGTTGCACACTGTGATGCAATTGTCATAACGGTCGCGCATCACCTCATACTCAATCTCTTTCCATCCTTTCAAGCTCTTCTCAACAAGTACTTGCGGAGAGAAGGAAAACGCCTTCTCCGCCAACTTGTCAAGCTCCTGCTCATTGTCACAAAAGCCACTGCCAAGTCCACCCAAGGCGTAAGCAGCCCTCAAGATGACAGGATAACCAAGGTCTTTGGCTGCTTGGCGGGCTTGTTCGATGCTCTCGCAAGCCTCGCTCTTGATAGTCTTGACATTGATCTCGTTAAGCCGTTCCACAAAACGCTCACGATCTTCCGTGTCCATGATGGCTTGCACGGGTGTTCCCAACACCCTCACGCCATATTTTTCAAGGATGCCATTCTGGTAAAGTGCCACTCCACAATTGAGTGCCGTTTGCCCTCCAAAAGAAAGGAGGATTGCATCGGGACGCTCCTTCTCGATAACCCTCTCCACAAAATAGGGCTGTACGGGAAGGAAATAAATTTGATTTGCCACGCCCTCGGATGTCTGCACAGTAGCAATGTTGGGATTGATCAGCACAGTCTTGATGCCTTCCTCGCTCAAAGCCTTCAATGCCTGGGAGCCAGAATAGTCAAACTCCCCTGCCTCTCCTATCTTCAATGCCCCTGAACCAAGGAGCAATACTTTCTTAATATCATTATCTTTCATCTGATTCAAGGATAATTATTTGATGGCATCTATAAACTTATCGAACATAAACAAGGTATCGGTAGGTCCCGAACATGCCTCGGGATGGAATTGGGCAGAGAACCAAGGGTTTTCCTTGTGACGTATGCCCTCATTAGAACCATCATTCATATTGACAAACAACTCCTCCCAATCCTTGCCTAACGTACTCGCCTTCACGGCATAGCCATGGTTTTGACTGGTGATGAAACACTGGTTGCTCCCCGCCATACGTACAGGCTGGTTGTGGGAGCGATGGCCATACTTCAATTTGTAGATGGTCGCTCCACCCGCCTTTGCCAACAATTGATTGCCCATGCAAATGCCGCAAATGGGTTTTCGGCTCATGCTCATCTGCTTACGAACAATCTCTACTGCCTCTCCACATAGGTCTGGGTCGCCAGGACCATTCGCCAAGAAAAGCCCATCGAACTCTTCATGGGTATAATCATAGTTCCAAGGGACACGAATCACCTCCACGCCACGGTCCACGAGGCATCGGATGATGTTCGCTTTCACACCGCAATCCACGAGGACAACCTTCTTACCCGCTCCCTCATGATAACGGATGACCTCCTTACAACTCACTTTTTCCACGAAATTGATTCCTTCGTAATCTGCTTCTGGCACATCCGACGGGTCATCATCGAATATAATTTTTCCCATCATCACGCCATGCTCACGCAACACCTTCGTCAGTTGGCGAGTGTCAATGCCCGTTATGCCTGTCACGTGTTCCCTCTTCAACCAGTCGCCAAGGCTCTCCACGGCATTCCAATGGGAAAACTGTTCACTATAATCGGAGACGATGATGGCAGAAGCATGAATTTTCTCACTTTCCATGAAGGTGGGTAAGCCATCCTCTCTCTTCCGAAAAGGAGGCACACCATAATTGCCCACCAACGGGAAGGTCAATGTCATGAGTTGCCCCGCATACGATGGGTCGGTGAGACTTTCCGGATAACCCATCATGGCGGTGTTGAAAACCACTTCCCCAGCCACAGGCTTGTCATCTCCGAATGACTTTCCATGGAATTGGGTGCCGTCATTCAGCACCAAAGTCACATCTTTCATGATTTGTTAAATGCTGTGTTTGTATTGTTTGTATTTGTCCTGTAGGTATCAAAAAAATGAAGAATGACTAAACGCTACTGCCTATTGTCATTCTTCATTTTATATCTTCATTCTTTCACGATTCGTTAATTTCTCAAGATGTTGACCAACAGAGAGGCAACAGATGTCACGATGCTGATAAATGAGAACCAGATAGTCGTTGACGAACCGATACTGGAGTTCTTGGCCTTTACCTTGTTTGGCTCGACATAGATAATGTCATTCTGTTGCAGATAATAGTACGGAGAATTGATGATATTGGCATCCGTGAGGTCGAGACGATGGTATTCCTTCTCTCCATTCTCTTTCTCGCGAATCAAGATGATATTCTCACGCTTACCATAGATGGACAAGTCACCAGCGGAAGTGAGGGCTTCAATGACACTCATCTTCTCAGTTGTGACGGGAACCACCGTGGGGCGCGTCACTTCACCCGTGATAGTGACACGGTAACTAGACATTCTCACGGTCACGATAGGTCTTTCTGTCTCTGCAAGATAAGGCTTGATTTTCTCTGCGATGAGGTCTTGACACTCAGTCTTTGTTAACCCTTGAACATGAATCTTACCAACAACAGGGAAATTGATATTTCCATCATTTTCAACAAGATAGGTCTGCAAAGAACCATAACCACTACTAACAGATGAATTGGTCGCACTCAATGCGTTCCTTATTATCAAGTTGAATGGAGCCGCTGCTGCTGGGTCGGTCGTATTCACGGTGATGGTCAGGTTGTCTTTTGGCATGATACGGGCATCATAGAGTCCCTTTGAGGGTGCCAAGCTGATACTATCGATGTTCTGGAAATAGGGTACTGTCTTACTGCTCACGCAGCTATCCAAAGCCAGAACGACAACTGCCAAAACGATAACGGGTATAAGTAATTTCTTCATATTAAGTTGTTGATTTTCTAAAAACGATGCAAAATTAATACTATTTT
>JAFYZV010000212.1 GCA_017548525.1 Prevotella sp. | reverse complement strand
TATATACAGAAAAACAGGTGTCCCGAAAAAAACTGTTTAAACTGTTTAACTGTTTTTTCAGCCATAAGCCAGAGTGTCTTTTCCTGATAATAAATATTGCCAAAATCTTATTGGAAAATCCTTAATGTGGCAAAGTGGCAAAGTGGCAAAGTGGCATTTTCAAATCTGCCCCTCCCCCACACCTGAAAAATTGTGGGAAATGACGTGCAAAAACGCCCTCTTATCGCATGGGGAAATTTGGTGGTTTCAAAAAAAATGATTACCTTTGCATTTAGAAAAACCTAAGCAATATGATCATGGGAAATCAAGGTAATGACAAAAACAATCATAACGTTATGACAAGAATCAACTATTTTTTTGCTGCTTTTTTGGCGATGTTTATGCTATCTGCCCACACCGCTTGGGCTGATACGGCATACGTGAAAGTGACCGACACGGAAGGGAGTGTCTCTTGGGTGGCTATCGAAGGAACGGTCAACGGCACAAGTTTTGAGGTCTACAATAATGGCTACGATAGTGCCATCAATTACCAAACAAAGGGTTCCATTGACCTCGGTGAGATATGGTCAGAGAGTGGTGGGAATGGCACCCATTACCAAGTGACCAAAATCGGCGATTGCGCCTTTAAGTACTGTTACGACTTGACGGGGGTCACCATTCCTGAAGGTGTCACCTACATCGGTTACTCGGCGTTTATGAACTGTAAGCTCATACCCGACATCACCATTCCCGAGAGTGTGACCACCATCAAGGGCGAGGCATTCGCGAGTTGTTACGGCTTGACTTCCGCGAGGTTACCAAAATCTGTCACTTCTATAGACAGGAATCCTTTCTATGATTGCATAAACTTGGAAAGCATTGTCGTGGATGCCGAGAACACCAGATTCAATTCGGCAAACAATTGCAACGCCATCATCCAGACAAGCAATAATGCCTTGATTACAGGATGCAAGAACACGGTGATTCCAAGTACCGTTACCAGCATTGGCACACGCGCATTCTATAAATTAGCCGATTTGATGTCCGTCAACATTCCCGACGGCGTGACCAGCATTGGGGACGAGGCTTTTAGGGGGTGTACAGGATTGACAGAAATCACTCTCCCCTCCCATCTGACCAGCGTTGGGACGGCGGCATTTGGCGAATGTTCTAACATTTCTTCCCTTACCATCCCAGAGAGTATGACTCGAATCGGTATATGGGCATTCATTAATTGTTCAAAAATAACCTCCTTGGTGATACCGAAATCCGTCACCTATATTGGCTTTGGTGCCTTCGCTGGTTGCGATCACCTTGAAAGCATTGTCGTGGACGAGGCGAACACCCGGTTTAATTCTGCCGACGGTTGTAATGGCATCATCCAGACAAACAATAACACCCTGATTGCAGGATGCAAAAACACTATCATACCCAATACCGTCACCACTATCGGAGAATGGGCATTCAAGTATTGCCACACCTTAACCGACATCACCATTCCAGAGAGCGTGACTAAAATTGAGAACATGGCATTTGAGGAATGTACTGGTTTGACTTCCATCACGATACCGAAGAGTGTGACCAGCATCGGTAATTATGCCTTCACGAGATGCACGGAACTAATCTCCATCATTTCCTACATCGAAGATGTGTTTGAAACAGGAGTTTATTGTTTTGATAGAAGCCCCAATGTCACGTTATACGTCCCAAAAGGCTTGGTGAGTACGTACCAATCGACCAGAGACTGGAACCGCATCAAGGACATTGAGGAAATCATCCCCATCATTCCTTTGACCATGGCTTGTAATAGCAAAGGCAAGGTGAAAATCAATAACAAGGTCGAGGTCACCAATGATGTGAGAAAGGTGAATGCCAACGATGGTGCCGACAACACCTTTATTTTCACTCCCAATGAGGGTTGCCAGTTGGAACAGGTGTCGATAGACGGTTTAGACGTTACCCTCTCGGTGGTAGATAACAAGTTGACAACGAGGGTTCATGAAAATTCCAAGATGATTGTCACATTCAGCAAGTTGAATGCCGATGTCAACGGGGATGGTCACGTGAACATCAATGATGTCGTTACCCTTGTGAATATCATCCTTGGGCTATAAGTTGAGTCGATAAGAGCGACCCCTTTCGCTCTCCATCTTGATATGGTTAGCCTCCAAGATGGGCTTAATGCGCTTGATGAGGGTGTAGAGGGTTTCGCTCGGGTCGTCTTTCTTGGGCCAGAGGGCAGCGCAAATCTCCTGCTTCGTCAACTCATGGCGTGGCGCATTGAGGAACATGAGCATGAGTTGTTGTTGCATGGGCGTGAAATGGATGGGAGCATGATGGGCATTGTAAAACCGTTGCTCCTCTTCCGAAAAGACCAATTTCGACTCCATGCTGACGATTTGTAGGGGGAGAACGACATTTCCATCCGTGACTTGACCACGATAAACAGACAAACCCCATGGCGTAGACTTACGATGGCAGATAGCCAAAAGCCACATCAGGGACAGGGCAGACAGGAACAAGGAGAACCTTTGGTCGGACATCCACCAGACTTTCATTGCCGAACATGCCACATAGCCATTGGCATAGAGGCATTCCGACACATGCAACGTGTCGCCCGCAATGGCTCCGACAAGATTCTTGGGAGGCAAGCCTTCATCCATCACATGCAAAGAGAGACACGCCCGCTCGCGTAGTTCCGCCATCTGCAAGTTCTTCCTAAACGAGATAACGGTATCTACTGATAGCCAATCGGCATCGCGTTTCTCCTCAATGGTAGCGGCGAGGGCATGTGTGAGGTCGCCCGAAATCCTCCTTTCCATGTCACAAAAGCTGTCATAGCTTGCCCATAACGACGAGAGGACAAGCATCATGAAAACGACTATGGAATGATAACCTTTCACAACTATGAACTATGAATTCTAAACTATGAACTAAAAAACCACCTTACAACGACACGTCTCCGTGCCATCTTCCTTGGCAATACGTACATTAAAGGCCCCTTCCGCATCCTGTTCACGATAGAAACAGAGTTTGTCGCCTTGATGGCTCTCTGCCACGTAGGCGATTTCCAACCGATGGATGGGATGCTCACGATACCACGCCAAGTCCCAGAGGTCGAGCACATGCTCAATATACTTCACGCTATTGACATGCCCGTTGATGTCGATGTCACTATAATTGGTGTCGATGACACGTACCAATGCGGCATCGTCGCCCATCTTTACCCGCGAACTCTTCGCGATGGGACAAGCCTTTTCTGTCTCGACATATTCCTTGATGGCACTATCCTTGACAGAAAACAAGTCGGCGGGCTGGCGCGTCTCGGTATCAATCATCGCCCACACGCTACGCCCATAGCCAGAGACTTTGCCGTTATCGACATCCGTCACCTTGAAATTACGATTCGTGAAGAATCGCATAGCACTCTCCACCCATGTTTCCACATAGAATCGGGTGTATGACCTTGGCATCTCCTCCATTTCGATGGCGAGGCGCGAGAGCACCCACGTCTTGTTGATGGTATTGAGATAGT
>JAFYZV010000211.1 GCA_017548525.1 Prevotella sp. | reverse complement strand
TTGCAGACCACGGCAGCCGACACCGCGAAGGAGTTCACCGCCGCCAAGAACGTGGTGAGCGTGAAGATGCGCAGCCGCGCCACGGGAGTGTTTACCCGCCAGCAGTTGAACCTCGATGCACACGTCAGGGAGCAGGACGACTACACCTCGCCCGATACCGACGACGATGACGGCGAAGGAGGCGAAGGTGGCGGCGATTGAGCCCGCTGAAAATGAAAGATGAAAGATTAAAAATGAAAAATGAAGGGGGCAGAAAGGGGCGCACTGCGTGCGGAAATTATCCAAAATTGGAATCAAAATTGAATCAAAATAGCCATCAAGCCCAATCGGGATTTTGTTCAGATTTTGAATTAATTTTGTTGAATTTCTCGCCAAAGGCGATTGCCTAACCACGGGCGGAAACGCAGTTCCGCCCCTACAAGCCCACTATGAAATGAAAGATTAAAAATGAAGAATTAAACATTGAATAACATGAAAATGGAGACTTGGAAATTTATCATTCAACTGATTGTCGCCATCTTGACGGCGATAGCCACCACGCTCGGAGTGACCTCTTGCCTGAACTAACATGATGCCCCACGGACATGTGCTGTGGGGCATCTATTATTGAAACATGATTAGTCGATTGTCAATTGCAAACCATCGTAAGCAAACTGTATGCCTTGGGGAAGCCTTTTGTTTGCCTCGTCGTGAAAGCCGATGTAATGTGTGAGGTGGGTAAGGTATGTTTGTTTCGCCCCAAGCTTACGTGAGAATTCGACGGCATCATGGACGAGCATGTGCGAATGATGCTCCTTTTCCCAACGCAAGGCATTCACCACGAGCGTCTCCACGCCCTGTAAAGCCTGAAAACCTTGAGGGGTGATGGTTTTCATGTCGGTGATATAGGCGAAGTTGCCTATCCTAAACGCCAAGATGGGCAACTTTCCGTGCATCACTTCGATGGGCAGGATTTCGATTTCGTTGATTGTCAAAGGACGGAAAGGTTGTATCACGTGTAGGTCGAGCTTGGGTGCGCCAGGATAGATATGGTCGGTGAAACAATAGGGCATGGTAGTTCGCAACCCCTTTGCCGTCAACTCGTTGGCATAGACATGGATGTCGCCGAAGACACAGAATGGCCGTAGGTCGTCGATACCCGCCACATGGTCGTAATGGATGTGGGTGAGCAGCACCGCGTCTATTGGTTGGAAGGGAAAAGGCATCAGTTGCATCCGTATGTCGGGACCGCAGTCTATGAGTATGCGCGTATGATCTGTCTCTATCAAAGCGGCACTTCGCCAACGTTTGTCGTGCGGGTCTTGGCTCTTGCAAACGTCGCAACTGCATCCCAAGGATGGCACACCACCCGATGTTCCCGTGCCTAAAAGCGTTAATCTCATACTGTTGAATTATTTTGGGAGTTTAGGAGTTTAGGAGTTCAGGAGTTCAAGGAGTTCAGACAATAGTTCTCTATTCCTTCATGCTAATGTCTGAACTCCTGAACTCCTTGTACTCCCGTACTCCTTGTACAATATTGACCTCTGGATAAATCTCGATGCCAAATCGTTCACGCACATCCTGGCGTATCGCCTCGCATAGACGGACGATGTCGTTGCCTGATGCACCACCACGGTTCACCAAGACGAGGGCTTGTTTATCATGTACGCCAGCTTTTCCCATGGTGCGTCCTTTCCATCCACATTGGTCAATCATCCATCCAGCGGGGATTTTCTCATGTTGTTCGTCGATATAATAATGTGGCATATTGGGGTACAGAGCCACCAATTGCTCGTATTTTTCCTTTGATACGACAGGATTCATGAAGAAACTGCCCGCATTACCTTCTACCTTTGGGTCGGGCAACTTAGCATCTCGGATGTCGATAATTACCTCTCGCAACTCTGCTGCCGTAGGGTTATCAATGCCCTTATTTGCCAATGCCCCACGAATATTACCGTAATCGAGATGGGGTGTGAATAGCTTGGAGAGCCGATAGGTGACATGCGTAATGACATACTTGTCTTTCCAATCTTGCTTGAATCGGCTCTGGCGGTAGCCATATTGGCAATCGGCATTGGAAAAACTGACGGGGCGACAGGTGGCAATCTCCATGGCATCCACCCTTTCTATCAAGTCTTTCACCTCCACGCCGTATGCCCCAATGTTCTGGACGGCACTGGCACCTACCTCGCCAGGAATTTTCGACAGGTTCTCCGCACCATGATAGCCATTCTCAACGCAATAGGCAATCACATCGTCAAACGTCTCCCCACTTCCTACTTGCAGTAAAACCGATTGGGAAGTCTCTCCTACGAGTTCGATACCCATGATGGCAGAATGGATGACTGTGCCATCGAAATCGCCAGTCAGCAACAAATTGCTCCCGCCACCCAATAAAAGCAAAGGGTAATCGTCCGCATGAAGACCCCTCAAAAGGGTTTCCAACTCTTCCACAGACGTAAATTCCGCAAAACGACGGCATCGTGCATCGATGCCAAAAGTGTTATGGGGTAGCAGGCTATAATTGGGAATATCTTTCATGACATGAACTTAATCAGTTTCCACACCCCATTCTTCCGATGGAAAATCATTTCCGACTCCAATCCATTGGCAATGCCACGGATAAGAAAAACTTTCTCATTCGACTCCGTACACATCTGTCCGTAATTGATGTTGTAGATGGTGCCACGTGGAATCAGCGAAGGCTTAAATGCAGGCCATTGTTCAGGCACCATCATCCCCGTAATCGTGTTGAAGTCATCGTCGGGATCAGGAGCGGAGAATGTCACAAGGTCGTTGACGCTCTGTAACTGATAGTCCTCGTCATCACAGAATCGGCGGTAGAAATTCAGGAAAGAGCCATTGGGAGACTCGTCAATGGGTATCTGCTTGATGGATGTCATCATCCATTCGCCATTGATTCGGTCGAAGAAGAATTGCTTGATATCGTCCTTATCCAAGAAGATTTTTTCTACCACCACATGATTCAGGAGCGTGTCTTTCATGATGTCCACTTGTTCCATCTTGTCGAAAATCAAGGTGTAATACCCTTCAGGCATGAAAAATTGCTCTATCGTCCACGCTCCCTTGTTCACCTTGGAGGTCACGACATCACCCTTATATATGGGTAAGGGATATTGGATGCGCTTACGCTGAAGCCCTTTGTTGGCAGCGAAATTGAAGAAAAAGTCATCAAAGAGTTCATCTGCCGCATGGGGAATAAAGGCTTCCTCTGCGCCTTCCTCGGCAACTGCGGAAATGGAATCCCCCGTCTCGCCATTATCGAAAGCTGACTCTTGTGCATTTTTTCTTTCTGTACATCCCATCAATGACATTCCAAATGCCACACAAACCATCAACACGGTTATCTCACCTTTTGCTTTCATTCCCTTTATTCGCATCATGCTTGTTCACATTTTGCCTTCGCCATTGTTAGTTTTTGATACACAAAATATAATGATGTTCACCATATTCATATAAAAACGATGCAAATTTACAAAAAAAGTTGTACATTTGTAGCGATTTTGAAAAAATAAGACAATTGATAGCAATCATTTAAGATGAACATAAAATTCAAGATGCCCAAATTCAAGCGCGGCATGACGGGAAAGGGAATGGCAAGAGAGATCGTGATGACCACTATCGCCACGACAATTTCCATCATCCTTACCTTCGGAACTGCTCATCTAATTGAGAAGTGGCAACAGAAGAAAGCAGGCAGGGAAACCGCTATGATGGTCATTCATGACATGGACGAAAATGTCAAGTTGTTGAGGGAAGCAGCCATGGATGAAGAAAACTACCATGAATTAACGAAATACGTGATGGAACACCTCGACCAAATCAATTCTTTCCCATTAGACACACTCCAAAAAGTCGTTGAATATTTAGTGGATGATGGATCAGAGTTTGAATTTGACTATTCTAAGGAAAAGATTTTCCACAGCAGCCAAGAATCCTGGAAAAATATTGACAATGCACAAGTGATAGACCTCATCCAAGAGTTTTATTACGAGCGACACAATTACGAGAAATATTTTAATTCCCATTTTATCTATAAATACGCCATCTCGCATGATGAATTGTATGAGCATTACCTTCATTCGCCAAACTTCGACCCCATCGAAAATATTGCAGATTTCTTTAGCCAGAAACTACAAGAGAAGAGAGTGCAACTATATTTGAGCTATAGTATTCCGCGACAAGATTGTTACAAGGCTCTTGCCAATGATTGGCAACGGAAAAGCAATCAGTGTAAGTTTATTATGGGCATTACCGATGAGGAGATGGAAGAATATATTGCCAAGAAAGAACGCAGGGGACAGCCTGTCACAGGAAGAAAACTTATCGGGAAATGGAAAGAAGTTGCTTCCACTGAAGATAACATTGAGGATATCGAGTTCAAAAAAGACCACTCCTTCACTCATGTAATAACGAAAAATAAATATTTAGACATCTTTGACGGTCCAATCATCATCAGCAGGAACATGGGTGGAACATGGAAAATCGAGGGCGACTCGCTTATCAGGGAATATGCCATTGGCGACCATTACACAATAGACAAAAGCCATATCAGCTATTCAAAGGATAAGAAAAAAATGGTGGAGGAACAAATTGCGAATCTTGAAGAGCGATACGCACAATACAATGAGATGAGCAAGAAGGAATCATCGTTAGGTCGCAAGGCTAATGCGGCATATATCGACAAATCGGGAAACAAAATTGAACTCAAAAGTACCATTATCAACGATAAAGGGAAAGAGGAGAACTATTCATCCTATATGGTTCGCCAACGGAAATAAATGATTTTGACGGAGGGAAATGGATAATAAGAAAGCGACACTGGAGTTAGGGACGAAACCCGTAGGGCGGCTATTGGTGCAATATGCCATGCCCGCCATCGTGGCGATGGTAGCCAGTTCGCTGTACAATATGGTGGACTCTATCTTCATCGGTCAGGGTGTTGGACCGATGGCCATATCTGGTCTCGCCATCACATTTCCCTTCATGAACCTCAGTGCGGCTATTGGCGCGGGTATCGGTGTGGGTGCCAGCACATACCTTTCGGTCAAGCTTGGCCAGCGTGACTATGACACGGCACAGAAGATTCTGGGCAATTCCATCGTGCTGAAAGTCATCACAGGCATCTTGTTTGGTGCCTTGTGTCTTATCTTCATTGACCCTATTCTCTATTTCTTTGGTGCCACGGAGAACACGATTCCATACGCCCGTGACTATATGGTGGTGATATTGTTAGGCAACGTGTTCACCCATCTCTACTTTGGAATGAATGCCCTGTTAAGGGCAGCATCGAAACCGCGACATGCCATGTATGCCACCATCTTCACAGTCTTATTGAATACGGCTCTTGACCCCTTGTTCATCTATACTTTCAAAATGGGCATCCAAGGTGCAGCAATTGCCACTATCCTCTCACAGTCTACAGTTCTATGCTGGCAGATTTGGTTGTTTAGTAACCCCAAGGAACTACTGCATTTCAGGCGAGGTATCTATCGGTTGGATGGTACCATCATCAAGAACATCCTTGCTATTGGCATCTCACCATTCTCGATGAATGCCTGTGCTTGCATCATCGTGATATTCATCAACACGGCTTTGGTGAAATATGGTGGCGACTTGGCTGTAGGAGCATACGGTATCGCCAATCGCATCGGCTTCCTCTTCTTCATGGTTGTCATGGGAATAAACCAAGGAATGCAACCCATCGCAGGATATAACTATGGCGCATTGCAGTTCGACCGGATGTTGAAAGTGCTGAACTATTCGATGGTTGCCGCTACCGCCATCATGGTGGTGGGATGGGCGGTAGGCGAATTTGCCCCCTACCCTTGCGCACGTATGTTTACAAAAGACCAGGAACTCATCGACATTGCTATCCGTGGTATTCGTCTCAATATGCTGGCTTTTCCATTGATAGGGTCGCAAGCCGTCATCACCAATTTTTTCCAAAGCATCGGCAAGGCGAAAATCAGCATGTTCCTGTCGTTATCGCGGCAGATGATATTTCTATTGCCCCTCCTCGTCGTCCTCCCACCTCTCATGGGCGTAGATGGAGTGTGGACAGCATTGCCCGCCTCAGATACCATCGCTTTCATCGTCACATGGACTATCATGATACGGTATATGAAGAAATTTAAGTTGCAACATCAAGAATTGACACATGCAAGACAAGAAAATCATCATTAACATCGGACGGCAATTAGGTAGTGGCGGATGTAGGATTGCCAAAATGCTGGCAGATGACTTTGGCTACAATCTCTACGACAAGGAAATATTGAATCTTGCCGCCAAGGAAAGTGGGTTCTCTGAGGCATTCTTCGAACAGAATGATGAGCAGAAGGGATTTCTCAAGTCTTTGTTCCATTTGCATGCGCCGCATATATCCGATAACAATTTCTACAATAGTCGTTTCTCACAAGAGAGTCTATTCCAATTCCAAAGCGATGCCATCCGCAAGGTGGCAAAGGATGGAGGATGTGTTTTCGTAGGCAGATGTGCCGACTACGTTCTGCGCGATCTTGATCATGTGGTCAACATCTTCATCACTGCCAACATGGAAGAGCGCATACAAGCGGTAAGGGAACGCCACCAATGTGACGAGGAGACGGCTCGCAAAATCATCAACAGCAAAGAGAATGCCCGCTCATCCTATTATAACTATTATACGGGGAAGAAATGGGGAAACGCCGAGAGTTACGACATCTGCGTCAACACATCCCTCTTGGGATTGGAAGAGACGGCGAGGTTTCTCAAGACATTTATCGTCAAACGCTTCAAGATTGAAGATTGAAGATTATGAAAAGAATTGGAATAATAAGCGATACCCATTCCTATTGGGACGAAAAATATTACGAATACTTTGAGCCGTGCGACGAGATATGGCACGCGGGCGATATTGGTAGTACTGAGGTGGCAGATAAGTTGGCGGCTTTCAGAACGTTACGTGCCGTGTGTGGCAATTGTGACGGTGGTGATCTTCGATTGATGTTTCCAGAAAAACTACGATGGAAATGTGAAGACGTAGATGTGTTGATGACACACATTGGCGGTTATCCTGGCAACTACGATCCTCGTATTCGTGGACAAATTTATGCTAATCCTCCACAATTATTCATCTGTGGACATTCTCATATCCTCAAAGTAAAGTATGACAAAACGCTTAACCTCCTACATATCAACCCCGGAGCGGCTGGTCTCCAAGGATGGCAGCAGACAAGAACATTGGTCAGGCTCACGATAGATGGCAACCAATTTAAGGATTGTGAGGTAGTGCAATTAAGTTGGTAAACAAAAGAAAAAAATAAGGAACAAAATAATTTAAGAATCATGAAAACGTATTTAGTAACAGGAGCCGCAGGCTTC
>JAFYZV010000210.1 GCA_017548525.1 Prevotella sp. | reverse complement strand
TATCCACGCCTTGAGCATGTTTCACCTTATACATTAATGCACGTACATCATCGGGTACGGGGTACATACGGAGGGCATTCAGTCCACGATCCAACATATGCGTCTTGATTCCCACCTCATTGAAGGGCTTACAGAAGGCGCGGACGGCATCGTTGGGGTTCTCACCTGCTAACAGGTTCACTTGCTCAAAGGCACCGCCATTCGTCTCTACACGGGCGAAGCAGCCCATCTCGATAATCACGGGAGCGATACGCTCCAATTGGTCTTTGCGTGGCTGGAACTTCCCAGAACTTTGCCACATGTCTCTGTAAACGAGACTAAATTGTATCTTTTTCTTACTCATAATTCACTAATGAAACAATTTGCACACTCACAATGAGAGTGCAAAATTAGGTAAAAAATATCAATTTACGGTTTTTACCCTTGTTTTTTTATGATTTATAACTATCTTTGCAAAGTTAAATCACAAAGCAATGAAGTATCTATACATATATATTATATGTCTATTTGCCATAGTCATGGTGGCATGTGGAGGTGGAAAACCAGAAAAGTCGGTGTCAAGAAAAGGCAAGATGAACGATGAACTGAAACTCAAAGGCGATAAGACGGTTTACGGACTTGCGTGTGAGGGTTGCAATGACTCTACCATCATCCTCCTTCCAAACGACGGGAGCGACCCCGTTTCTTACGATGTCTTCGATGCCCATCGCAACCATCAGATCATGGGAAGGCCAAGTGTGGGTGACTGGATTGGCATCGTGCTGAACCCAGAAGACTCTACAGTTGCCGACTTGGTCATTGATTTAGATGAGTTGAAGGGTACGTGGTGCTATGTCGTAATGCCCAAGATGCGCGATTTCGACAACATGAGCGCGAAGTTGCAAAAGCGGATGATGCGCGACATGCCCGACTCCATCAAGGAGACTTTCATGATTCCGCGTGAATATGGCTTCTCTTTGAAACGCCAATGGACGGCACAGAGTGTGGGATATGTACAAGAAAGTTCCCTTCATGAAAGTCCTGTGGTCTATCCCAAGTTGGGTTATTTCACCGCTTGGCACATCTGGAACGGCAAGTTGGTGATGACAAGTGGCGAGCCGACATTCTCACAAAATGCCAAGGAGATTACCCTCAAGAACATGCGGAATGATACTTGCGACATCGTCTTCCTTGGCAACGACTCGCTTGTCTTGGCAAGTGACGGTCAATCGCGTAGCTATTACCGTAATAGCGACGTGAAGAATATCAACAAGAAAGCCAAGGAAATAGCCGCAAAACAGAAGGCTAAAGCTTTAGACGAAATGAAAAACTGACTCTCATTTCAACCATCATTCATGGTGGAATAGCCGTTCTTCAGCAATTTTCTCATACTTCGTCCCCGGTTTCCCGTAATTGGCGAAGGGATAGATGCTTATGCCGCCACGCGGCGTGAAGAACCCTGTCACCTCTATATACTTGGGATCCATCAGCCGGATGAGGTCTTTCATGATGGTATTCACGCAATCCTCATGGAAATCCCCATGGTTGCGGAAGCTGAAAAGATACAATTTCAGGCTCTTGCTTTCCACCATTCGCTCGTCAGGGATATAGCAAATGCGTATCTCCGCAAAGTCTGGTTGGCCCGTAATGGGGCAGAGAGTGGTGAACTCGGGGCAATTGAACCGCACCCAATAGTCGTTCTCTGGATGTTGGTTGGTGAAACTCTCCAATACTTCTGGCGCATAGTCGGTGATGATGTGCGACTTTTGCCCCAAGGCTTGCAAGCCTTCTGTTTTTCTTGATTCTGTCATCTTGTTTTGTTAAAGGGGGTTGAGCAAGTACCCCTGTGTTAAATATTCGGGTGCAAAGATAAGGAAAATAATTGAGATCATCCTTTCTGTTCCGCCAAGAAACGCTTTTGTTGTCCATTTTCATACACTATTTCCCCTCAAAAGGGTATCAATAACGAATATGAAAGCATATTTCTTGGTTTTTCTCTGCCTCATGTAAAATGATTACATGTATGGTATAATGGCATTATCTCATATATGTAATCGAATTATATGTATCATATAATCTCGCTAAATGCCATATTTACCATTGTCCCTTACCACCCTCGCGGGCAATAAGGGACATAGAGTACTTAGAGAGATGCGTTATTATTAACTTAATACAAAAGACTTTCTTACATCGGTGTTAGTTCTACATCACAAGCAGAGAACCATTTTGCGTGCATGGGAATACCTGTTGTGCGTGGATCTGTGCTGATTCCGTATTTTATGACGGAGGGTTCGTCTATCTGGATGTTGTCGATAGAAATCTTGCACCATCCGAATCCCTTTCCGTCATTGGCATTGCGGATGTTCTGCAATACATCCCAATGTGCTTGTGCCTCTATCTCTGACATGTTTGCTTTGAGGTCTTCGAGTGTTGCCAAACAAGCATCTTTCCATACATCCCCGCCCTCATTACCAGTGATGGGAAACTCTTTCTGGTATTTCTTGTGGTTTATTGGGCTATTGACACGTGCCCATAAGACTGGGCCGAGACCTTGTGAGCGTACGACGGCTGATAGTTGGTAAGTGCCCGGTTGCACTTCCATCTCTTTCTCTACGGTATATCTTTGTTTGCATTCCTCATTATATTCATCGAGGTATCGTTCCAGTTCATTGCCCGAATAGTGTTGTCCGCATGTGGTGAAACGGTTACAGTTATCATTTCGTGTAACCTCCCACCCACACATGTCAAGATATTCCATGTCCTCATCACTCATGAAAACATTGTTTCTTGTATGGTTGCTCATATACTCTTTATGCTTTATCTCAGAGTTGACGTTGTCAAGCATGGCTCCCGTCACGATGGCTGTTGCCAATGCCGCTAACCATATCAATATCCAGATAATTCGTTGGGCGATGCTCATGCGATGGTTTAGGCTATAGAAGATGGCGTATGCGGGGATGAAGATAGATGCGAGAAGTGTCCCGAGGAACACGCCAAAGATTTCTGCATGGACATTTAGGATGGTTTGCATCCTCCAATCGAAGAAGTAAGGAGATGTGGAGGGCGAGATGATGGAAATCAATGCCCATACCAAGACGGCTATCCCCGCGAAGAAGAGGGCGATGCCGAGGATGATGAGAATGGCTTTCAGGCATCCCGTGAGAAACTTCATGATGCCGTTGATGATACTTTTGGCACTTCCGTTCTCTTTTATTTCTTGTGCTTTCTCACTCACATTCTGCACCACTTCATTTGCCAAATTGCTCATGTTGACGGGCTTTCCTTGCATTTTGAGTTGTTCCTCGGGTGTCTCGGCGGCTGGCATGATGACGGCGAGAATCAGATAGGTGATGATGAAGAGCATCAATACGCGGAATTGCCAGAAACCAATGAAGGGGAAGGGTAGCGCACCCAGCACGATGGCAAGTGCCACCACGATGAGGCGGAGGATGGTCACGTCCATCTCAAAGCTCGTTGCGAGACCAGAGATGACACCGGCAAGCATCTTGTCCTTGGGGTTGCGATAGAAATGTCTACCCTTGAAGAAGTCCTTGATGTTATTGGTAGGATTGGGCTGTTCGGTGTTTTCCGTCTCTCCAGTGGTGAATCGGCTCTCCGTGTTGGTGTTTTCTTCCGACTCCTCTGTTGCCATCTCCTCGGGTTGTCCCATACGACTGATGACTTCTTTCACGTGTTCGATGTTAATGGCCTCAACGCCTTGTGCCTTCATTTCGTCAAGCAATTCGGCGATACGTTGCTCGATGTCATTAACGATTTCATCGCCACTTGTTTGTCGGTTGAAGAAATTGTGAAGTGTGTCTAAATATTTTTTAAGCAAATCGTATGCGTCCTCGTCGATATTAAAGAGTCTTCCGCATAGATTGATGGTAATGTTCTTTTTCATAATGGATGTCCTCCTGCTGTTTTTTCAAATGATGGTTGTCGAGAATAAATGGTTTCGCTTGAGATGGTTCACGGTGTTTGAGAGTTCGTTCCATGCCGTGTCGAGTCCAGAGAGGAATGTCTCGCCAAGGCTGGTGAGGGCATAGTACTTGCGCGGGGGGCCTTGTGTGCTCTCTTGCCAGGCGTATGAGAGCAGGCCATCGTTCTTCAGGCGCGTTAGGAGTGGGTAGAGTGTACCCTCCACCACCAACAGTTGTGCCTCCTTGAGCTGTTGGATGATGTCGCTCGCATAGGCGGGACGGTTGCGCAAGAGTAGCAACACGCAATACTCCAGCATCCCTTTGCGCATTTGTGATTTAGCATTGTCAATGTTCATGTTCATTCGTTATTGATGATTTCCGTGGCAAAGATAAGCATTTTTATAGTACCTTGCAAAACATAGTACCATAATTATACAAGTCAATAACATTAATTAACCATTCCAATTCTGTCGATATGTTTGTCTTATGAATGAAAAAGTGTAATTTTGTACGCTATTTAATCAGAAAGAGTTATCGTGATGAAGAAAATGACAGTTATCGCATGTGCCATGGTTGCCATGAACATGCAAGCCCAAAATGCCACCCAGGGCTATACGGTGAGTGGCACTTGTCCTTCGGAGAAGGTCTTTATCGTGGATGTAGCCAACCGCAATGCGCCCATTGATAGTGTGGATGTGAAGGACGGGAAGTTCGTTGCCAAGGGAATGGCGGCAAAGGATGCTTTCCTTGGATTGCAGAGAAAGGGAGGGCAAAACTACACCTTATTTATTAATGACGGCACACCCGTGACGGCAGATCTTGCCAAGGGCATCGTGAAAGGGTCGCCCTTGAATGAGAAGTTGAATGTCTACGACCGCCATATCGACTCGCTCAATGACGTGGCACAGGGGATTATAGAGCCGTACATGAAAGCACAGCGTGAAGGGAAGTCGCAAGAGGAGTTGCAAGCGATGGTGTCTGTCATTCAGGCAAAGATTGCCCCCATCGAGGAGGAGTTGACCAACTATTCCAAACAGATTATCGCCGACAATCCACAAAACGTGATTCCCGCCGCCTTTTTTGGCAATGTGATGTATGATTATGAGTTGCCTGAATTGAAGGCATTGCTCGATGAGAGTCATCCATACGCCAACCATCCGATGATGGAACGTATCAAGAAGTTCGTGGCACAGGAAGAGGCAAAGCTCGCCATTGTGGGTCAACAGTTCATTGACATTGAGGAGAACGACCCCGAAGGTAATCCTCATAAGTTGAGCGAATATGTAGGTAAGGGCAATTATGTGCTGATTGATTTCTGGGCATCGTGGTGTGGACCGTGCATGGCAGAGATGCCTAACGTGAAAGCCAATTACGATAAGTACCACGACAAGGGCTTCAATGTGGTGGGGTTATCGTTTGACCGCAACAAGGACAATTGGGTCAAGGCAATCAAGGATAAGAAACTCAATTGGGTTCATCTATCCGACTTGCAATATTGGAACACCATTGCCGCCAAGACCTATAACATCAATTCCATCCCGTCGAGCCTCCTCGTAGACCCCACGGGCAAGGTTATCGCTCGCGACCTACGTGGCGACAAGCTTGGAGCGAAACTTGCAGAGATATATGGTATGTAAATGATAATTTTCCAGGTTATCTGAAAAGGCGTTTCCATCATCCGAATGAATGTGTTGGATGTGGAAACGCCCCGTTTTTTATGGCTTTCATAGCATCCTGAAAGGGATTCTATCTTAGAGAGGGGAGTGGGGTGGTGGATTGGAAGACCAGCCAGCCCATGTATGCAAGAAATATGGCGGTTAATACTGCGCCCTCCCAACGAGCCACGGTGTATTTGGTATAGGAGAATAACCATAGCAAGAACATCGAACCGACTAATACGGTGAGGTCGATTAAAGTGATGTTTTGCACCTGCATGGGACAAATCAAACCCGTCAAACCCAATATCATGAGGATGTTGAACACGTTGGAACCCAGCACGTTGCCTATGGCTATACCGCTCTGACCCTTGCGGGCGGAAACCACGCTTGTTGCCAACTCAGGCAATGACGTACCACCAGCAACTATCGTCAAGCCTATCACGGCATCGCTTACGTTAAGGGCCGCCGCCACCTCTGTTGCGCCATAAACGAACACGTTGGAGCCTGCGATGAGGCAAGCCAACCCCAAGAGGATAAAGAATGTCGCCTTCTGCGGCGAGTAATTCTTGGGTTCAGCATCTTCTTCGGCGTGGCTTCCCTTTGCTCCCTTGACCGTTACGAACATGAAAAGGAGGAATGCCGCGAAGAGAATGGCTGCGTCGAGGCGCGAGATGTCGCCATCCATGAGGATCATGGTGGCAAGTGAGATGGACGCTACCAATGAGAAGGGAATGTCCTTACGTACCGTCGAGGGGAGGATGGTCATCGGTGCCACCATCGCTGCCACGCCCACGATGAGCATGGAATTGAAGATGTTGGACCCAACCACATTACCCACGGCGAGGTCTGCCGTGCCTTTAAGGGCGGAGACAAGGCTCACGCACAGTTCTGGTGCCGATGTTCCCACGGCGACGATAGTCAATCCGATGACGATTTGAGGTACATTCATGCGCTCGGCAATGGCAACCGCACCGTCAGTAAGACGGTCTGCGCCCCAGAGTACCAACACAACGCCAATAATGATAAAAGCGATATTCAGCCACATGTTATTCTGTTGTTGACAATGAATTATGTTGCAAAAGTATGAAAATTTTTTAAAAGACGTGTTTATAGAAGTGTTTTTTCAGAAAATATCTTATCTTTGCATCATCAATGATGATTTATATATGTGTACTGTAACTCTTTCATACAACAAGAATAACGCTTTAGCAAGGCGCAAATTGGCAGCTTTGCTGGGAACAGGATTATTTACCCAAGTAACAGAATCCGTACCAGAAGAAAATGTTGAGTTATGTAAACATCGTGAAGAGAGAGATGCCTTTATGGCGGCATCCAAACGTAACATGGCACACTTCATTGCCCGTCATTCATGAAATATCACCAAAGAGACATCGTAGAAGTTAGTTTCCTATTTCCCGATGGGACTTTCAAGCCACATCCTGCTATCATCATCTCTAATGACGAACTACAATTGGATGAGGATGGCATGATATATTTGGTATTGATTACGTCAAATGACACTATCAATCCTCAATATTCCTATCCTCTGACAGATGAAATGCTCATATCTCACACGTTTTCTAAACCAAGCCTTGTGAAATGTCAGATTATCTCTGGTTACGTGGAACGTGATGTGACACGTCGTCTTGGTTCTATTAAGTTGAAGTATTTCAATGAGATTGTTGACAAGGTTATTGAGTCAATATTCTGAGTGTTTTTCTCCTCTTCTCATTTTTTTGTTGTATCTTTGTCCGCGTTATTTATAGATAATGTGGGAGTGGATGGATTCAGAAGAAATATTTGTAGCCTTTGCTTGTTGATGATGTTCCATGGGATGTCAGGGGCAAGTGAGAAGCCTGCCCGACAGATGCAATATTGGCCAGAGGGGAGAAGCATCGTTTGCGTGAATGGCGACAACCGATACACGCGGGCTTTGTATGGCTCTCATACGCTTTTCCGCTTGGAAACGAGCGACCGTCCTATCTTCGCCACTTACGACAAGGGAAATAGCAAGAACATTCGTTTGTACTTGACCACAGGCGGAAAAACCGTGCGTCTCGATTCCACTACGTATTGCAAGGCTGAATATGAGGGGGGCGAACGCAGGTATTTGGTGAAGCACGATGCCTGGGGAAAGGAGGCTGAATTACGCATTATCGCCTTGGCTTCACAAAGAGAGGAAACCGCCTTGTGGGGGTTTGAGTGTATGGGTTTTGCAGGAGATGTGCAAATGGAAGCCCGCGTTTGTCAGGTAGCCAAGACCAAGATGAGTCGTGAAGGTGATTTGGGATTGGAACCAAGAAGCAGTTATGAGGCTTCGGCAGACGAAAAAGGGTTGCAAACAATTACTTGGGATGGAGAAGGTTGTAGCTATCTTTGGTTGTTGAATAACGAGCAACTGGTAGTACCTTATACGGAGGATGGAACCAAACGAATGGTCAGGGAGCAAAAGTTGTTGCGCGACCTCACTTCCATCGTAGAGTTCACCACACCCAATCCATTCATCAATACGTTAGGAGCCAATCTCGTAGCAGCAGCTGATGGATTATGGGATGGTGAGACATGGTTGCATGGTTGCATCGGTTGGCGAACTCCTTTGGCAGGTTGGCGTGCCGCATACGTGGCAGATGCATTGGGTTGGAATGATCGTGCCATTTCTCATTTCAATGCCTACGCGAAGAGTCAGGTAACAAATGTTCCGCCTATCTATCCACATCCTTCGCAAGACGAATCCAACAACCTTGCTCGTGCCGAAGAGAAATGGGGAACGCAGATGTATTCCAATGGCTATATCTGTCGTTATCCCAATCGCAACGATAAGATGCACCACTACGACATGAACCTCAACTATGTGGATGAATTGCTTTGGCATTTCTGCTATGATGCCGACACCGCATACATGCGCCAGATGTTCCCCTTGTTGAAATTACACTTGGAATGGGAGAAACGTAACTTTGACCCCGATGGCGACCACCTCTATGATGCTTATTGTTGCATCTGGGCAAGTGATGCCCTTTATTACAATAGTGGTGCAGTCACTCATTCATCTGCCTATAACTATCGTGGCAATCTGCTCACGGCTCGTATTGCCGAGATTATCGGCGAGGATCCTACACCTTATCGCCAAGAGGCGGAAGCCATTTTAGAAGCAATGAACAAGCGGTTGTGGATAGAAGATGAAGGACATTGGGCAGAGTTTCAAGACTTCATGGGTGAGAAACGCTTGCATAAGAGTGCCGCTATCTGGAGCATCTATACTCCCATCGATTGTGGTGCATGTACTGACGAGCAAGCCTTCCGTGCCGCCAAGTGGGTGGATGAGTATATTCCGCATATACCTGTAAGGATAAATGGAGTTCAGGAGTTCAGTAGTTCAAGGAGTTCAGACAATAGTTCTCCAATTGAAACAGGTAATCAGGAGTTCAGTAGTTCAAGGAGTTCAGATAATAGTTCTCCAATTGAAACGGGTAATGTCTGTACTCCTAAACTCCTTGAACTCCTGAACTCCTTAAGCACAGTAAGCACCACCAATTGGCTTCCTTACGATTGGAGTACCAACAATGTGGCGCATGAAGAAGTGATGAACATGGTGTTGGCATTCTTCAAGGCGGGTTTGCGTGATGAGGGCTTTAACTTATTAATGGCGGACTTGCTCGATGGGCAGTATTTGGGACAATGCCCTGGTAACTTCGGGCAAATCAGTTATTACGATAAAGCACGTAGCGAGGCTTACCGTGACTTTGGCGATAATGTGGGCATCTCCGCCCGAGCCATCATCAACGGTTTGTTTGGTGTTCAACCCGATGCGCTCAATGGCAAATGTGTGATTCAACCTGCTTTCCCAGAGGATTGGGATAGCGTCACGTTCAAGACACCGTATCTCACTTATCAATTCATCCGCGAAGGGAATAAAAACATCTATCATATCACGCAAAACTTCACCCGTCCCTTGCAAATCATCGTCAAGACTTTCTTAGGTCAAGGAAATGTGAAGGTGGTGGAAGGTACTAAGGATAAGATGCAGACCATAGTGGTAGAAGTTGGAAGTAGAAATTACGAAGTTGGAAGTGGTGTGACAAGGTCGCAGGATGAAGGTTATGATGTAGGAAGTACTTCAACCATCAAAACTTCTTCCTCGCCGATAGGCGAAACACTTCCTCCTTCCTCCTTCCTCCTTCATACATCAAAATTCGGTTTAGATAGTATAGGATTGGCTAAGAAAAGGATTTGCATCGACTTGTCTCCATATTTCAACGCCAACGTTGATGATATTTTCAAGAATGAATACTTGTCGCCACGCTCACCATATACTACTTTGGAAATCCCGAAGCAAGGCATCGGACAATGGTGTTTGCCTAAACGAACGGCAACCATAGAAGATGATGGATTGAGAGCCAAAGTGAAAAACGGCTTGTTTGATACGGGATTGAACGGATTGATGTTTGCCACTCCAGCCGAAGGAAAGAATATTGTCTATACATCTCTTTGGGACAACTATCCCAATAGCATCACCATTCCACTCAAGGGAAAGGCGAAATACGCCAATCTCTTGTTGGCTGGAAGCACCAACAATATGCAAAGTCGCATAGACAATGGAATCATCGTAGCTATCTATCAAGACGGAACAACCGATACGTTGCATTTAGAAAATCCCACCAACTGGTGTCCCATCGAACAAGAATACTACGTGGATGAATATGCTTTCCCCACCTTACCACAAAGACCGTATAGGGTACATCTTGGAAGTGGGATGGTAGCGAGAGAACTTCTTGAAGTAGGAAGGAAGAAGGATGAATTAGGAAGTGGTGCGACAAGGTCGCAGGATGGAAGTAATGATGTAGGAAGTACTTCAAACATTAATACTTCTTTCTCGCCATCGGGCGAAACACGTCCTCCTTCGCCCTTCCTCCTTCCTACGTCGAATCCTGATAGTGCTGAGCCACGGCATATTGAGGACGGAGCGGCACAAATTCTTCGGATGCCTTTAGATAGCAAGAAACGACTCAAAGCTCTCGAAATCCGCACCTTGTCGAATGACGTGGTTATCGGTTTGATGGCTATTACATTGGAAAAATGAATCAATTAAATATTTGCAAAGACATGAAACTATTTAAAAACCATTTAATCGGAATGTTGTTGATGGGTACGATGTCGTTACCCATGATGGCACAACAATTAGCTTTCCCAGGCGCACAAGGATGGGGAAGATATGCACAAGGCGGTCGTACTGGTTCGGTGTATCATGTGACCAACCTCAATGACTCTGGTTCGGGGTCATTTCGTGATGCGGTGAGTCAACCCAATCGTATCATCGTGTTTGATGTGGCTGGTGTGATTCGCATCAATTCGCGCATCGTGTTCTCCAAGAATCTTTATGTGGCTGGACAAACTGCTCCAGGTGAAGGTGTTACGGTATATGGCGATGGGGTGTCGTTCTCTGGAGCAGACAACCTTATTGTGCGCTATATGCGTTTCCGCATGGGAGCTGTGGGGTCAAAAGATAAGGATTGTGCAGGTATTGCCAACGGACAAAACATGATATTCGACCATTGTTCTTTTGCATGGGGACAAGACGAGAACTTCTCCATCAACTGGGATAACAAGGGTTCTGCCCCCAAGAATATCACGCTGATGAATAGCATCGTGGGACAAGGTTTGATGACCCACTCGGCAGGAGGACTGATGCAAGCCGATAACATCACGCTCTATCGTATATTGCTCGTAGACAACTCCACCCGCAATTTCAAGGTGAAAGGCATCAACCAATATGTGAACAATGTGGTGTATAACTGGAAGAATGCTGCCTACAACATGGGTGGAGACTCTGAGGGAACATCGTATTGTAATATAGAGAACAACCTCTTTATCAACGGTCCCGCCGTGGGAGGAAGTGGATTGACGGGCGGAAATGCCAACTTTCATTTCTATGGTAACGACAACTGGCAGGATAGCAATCGAGATGGGGTGTATAATCCCACGTTGTTGACTACTGATGGTGGTGGCGATAGACAATCGACACCCTACGCATATCCTGAATTGGAGAAATGGGCAGGTAACTCCTTGATAGAGAATTTGTTGCCCGATGTGGGTGCTTCCCTGCCGTATAGGGACTTGGCAGACTGCTATATGGTGGATGAAGTGAAGTCGTTTGGAACAAAAGGAAAACTCATTACCAATGAAAACGAGTTGCCCATTGGTGTTCCCACATCGTGGAAAATGTATGCAGGAGAGAAACGTATTGATACAGATGGCGACGGTATGCCCGACGATTGGGAGAACGCCAATGGCACGAATCCCAATGCAAAGGATGCTATGACCATTGCCGAGAATGGCTATGCAAACATTGAGAACTATATCAATAGCATCACCATTGATGACCGTCAATATTTCCTCCGTGCCCCTCTGCTCCCAGCATTGGAGAGTGCTACGGCGAATAGTTTAACAATTTCATGGAGTGACTTCTCTGATAACGAGGAGGGATTCATCATCGAAATGATGAAGAATGGTGCTTTCGTGGAGGTAGGACGAACCTCTGCAAATGTCCAGCAATATACCATCGAGGATGAAACGTTTAAACCCGCTACAGCTTATCAAGTGCGTTTGTGTGCTTTTGCGGGCGAAAACAAGTCTGAATATACCTCAGTCATCACTGTCAAGACCCGCCCCGAACAGACAGACATCATTGATGCAGAGACATTTGATGGCACAGGAGAGGGCGAATGGCTCATTGCCCCCACAGAAGATGAGGTAATCACACTCACCGAAGCAACACCCAAGACGGCGGTAGTGGTACGTTCTGATGCCCATGTAACAATCAATGGAGCAGGCTATATCAGTGGTTCTGCTTCCTTGAACAAGACGGGAGAGGGTACGCTTACCATATCGAGCAACCAGCAATATGAAGGCGCGACCGTCTTGCACAATGGTGTTTATGAGTTTTCCACGCTAAGAAACGGCGGCATTGCCAGTGGATTAGGCAAGAGTCAAGAGTTTGCGCAAAACTGGGTGATGGATGGTGGTGTTTATAAGTATGTGGGAACAACCACCTCTACCGACCGTTCTGCTACCTTATATAACGATACCGAGTTGAATATTGCCAAAAGTGGGGCGGTGGTGACCATGAATGGTAGCATCGAAGGAAGTGGCAATCTCATGATTGGTGGCGAGGGACAAGTGACGGTCAACACGCCCAATTTCTTCCATTTCGATGGAAACTTAGTGATGAATGGCGGTGTGGTGAGGCTCAACAACAAGGATGTGTCGGACGCTGGCATCGGAAAAGCCAATAAACTCGTGATGGCAGGCGGTTCGTTTGTTACCATTGGTAAGAACGAGAGTACCGTCACATACAATTTCCCCATCGAAGTGGTGGAAGGGACATCATCCACGGTTGATTTTGATCTGTGGAACACCAACAAGTGTAATGTTACTGGAAAGGGAACGTTAATATGGAATGTCCATTACCTACGTGAATACATCGAAGGCAATTGGGACGGCTTCACGGGTCAGCTCATTGTCAATGGAACAGGAAACGCGGGCAGTAGCCAGTTTGCCGTGCGCAATGGTACAGGTGTAAAGAATGCGACGCTCTACCTGAAAGGCAATGCCTCTGTGAATGGCGGCAAGAACGAGTCAACCTATTATTTAGGGGGATTGTCGGGTGATGCCTCCACTTACTTGCATGGATTCAATGTCAAGCAAAATGGTAAGGGTACTTGGATTGTGGGAACTGCCAACACCGATGAGACCTTCCGTGGTATTATTGATGACTTAGCGCAAGACAACAAGCACTCTGGTCCTACAACCATCGAGAAACAAGGGTCGGGTGACTGGCGACTGACAGGCAAGAACATCTATTCGGGAACGACTACCGTGACCAAGGGTCGCCTCATTGTCAATGGCCAGCATACAGGTACGGGTGCCATTTCCGTGAAGTCAGGGGCAACACTTGCAGGGTCAGGAACCCTCGCTGGTGCTACAACCATCAATCAGAATGCCACTTTGCAAGTGGGCGATACACTTATCAACGGCAGGGGATTGACGTTCAATGGTACCTTGCGCGTGAACAATGGTGGTAAGGTCAATGTTTTGGCAGATCGCACCAAGTGTAACACCATCACCTTGAAGGGGGCATTGACGCTCGTCAGCGGTGCCATCTTGCAACTCAATGAGGGTGACTTCGCTGAGTCTCCCTACGATAAAACCGAATATCAGGTGTTTAAACTCTCAGGCGGAAGCATCACGGGAACATTCGCTGAGATACAACCCGCCACCCCTGGTGATGGTCAGACTTGGGATTTGTCGGAACTCTATACCAATGGTATCATCAAAGTTGTGGGGGGGGAGGCAAACCCTGATGATGTGGGCCCTCAGCCAGAACCCGTAGGTGAGACGAAGACGGCTTTGCTCGCTTGGGGAAATATGTATACTCAATCGTATGACAACAGCTCGTATAATAACATGATGGTAGGAGCGGAGAACGATGAGGCATACGGCTTCTCTATCGTCATCACGGGTAATCTTGCCAAGTCATACTCCAGTGCGGGTACTCCCAAGTTGGACATTGAATACAATGGCGAGATGATTCAACGTACAGCCATCAAACTTTCCAATGGTGCGCAAAACACCATCTTCATGCCTGAGGGGGCGAAAGCCACCAAGTTGAGCATCTATAGCATCACGGGAACGAATGCTTCCAACCGCACAAGCTATTGGAAAGAGGTGGCAGGAGTGAGCTACAATGAGACCACGACGACCATCCTTGACCTCGATGCTCCCCGTTCCAACCCCAACAAGGTGGACTTCACGTTGGATAACGTACCCGACAAGGTGACATTCACCAACACGGGAGAGCAACAATGTGTCATCATTTACTTAGAATATCATTTTGGAGGAACCAATGGCGTGGAGACTATCACAATGGGTGAACCTATTCGCATGGAGTATTACACGCTCTCTGGTGAACGAGTATCGACGCCCACCAAGGGAATCTACCTCGTGCGCATTTATACCAACCAAGGGAAAGTCGAGTCGCGTAAGGTTATCTTCCAATAAAGATATAACTCACAAACGATATCTATAAACCATACAAATCAATGGTTTCTATTCCGTACAAGGCCTCTGTATAACCAGTACAAAGGCTTTGTATTGGTTATACAAAGCGGTTACGGTTACAGTTGTAACCATTATCCGCTAAGGAAATTTGCAGAGAAGAACAACAATTCGAAGCAATTCAAGTATGAATTGACGCTCGACGACGGCACACTATTGAACTTCAATGATAAAGGGGAATGGACAATGGCTACCAATATAGTAGAAGGTGTTCCCACGTCGATTTACCCATCTGCCATCAATCACTTTGTAGACAGCTGTTTCCCAAAGACAAAGATAGTCACGATTACCATAAAATCAGATGGTTACGTCGTAGTACTCTCTAACACCCTCAACGTGAAGTTTAACAATGAAGGCTTGATCTATGGGTTGAACAACTAAAGTCAATATCTCTTTTCGTCTTAGACATACGTACACATAATATAAAAAGATGATTCTTTTCATTGTAAAATAGCGTGTAACTCATTGAGCTACACGCTATTTGTTGCATCCACCCGAATTCATAATGCGCTTCTATTCAATTCTTATTTCGTTTGTCGGTTATCCTTTAGGTCACATTGTTTACAAAAAAGTTGCGATTTTTTGAGTGCTATCATGATTGCATCAGTAGCCAAGCGTGAGCAATATTGCGCATTCATGCCGCGAAGTTACGTCCTCATTCCTATTCCCGTATGATTTAAAACATTTCATCTTTATTACTGCTCTGTGTGCTAAAATTACCATCCATCTTAAGTTGAAGTTCATATGACAATACCTCATTGTTTATTTCCTGCGATTTGTCTTTTGAATATATTTCATCCTTGACGAATCCCCCTTTGATTTCGTCCTTCATTTCTTTGTTAGGATTCCACCCGCTTCCATAATAAAAGAACGTTTGATAAGTTCCATTAGGAACGTCAAATTGGTAAGTTTCGCCAGCCCTAATATAACCATGCGATATAACTTTACCATCCATATTATTTACTTTTATGATAACCACAATATCGGATTCTTTGGGAGCAGTTACTTTAATGCCAGAGCACTGGCTATATGGGCATTTATAATTTTTCCCATATAGGTCATCGTATGGAGTCGATCCTGTATTGAGCCTATTGTGGAGATATTTTGAGTTTTCATCTTTCAATGTGTTTGAATCGTAACCGCTTGTTGCCTTTTGGGTATTAGGTTCTATGTCACTTTCCTTTTTATTTCCATCGCAGCGTTTTGCATAATAAATGATAGAAGCGCAAATCAAGATTAAATAAATTATTTTGTCACTGACTTTCACTTTTAATTTAAGATGTGGGAATCTTTTGTGAATTGTTTTTCCTCCACAAAGCGTGTTCACTTTGCTTTTAATTTCAAGATATTCTGCACAAGATAGTTTCTTTTGTCTCAATTTTGTGTATAGTTCATTTGCAATCGCAACCTTTTCCGCATTGTAAGGTTTCATAAATTGCTTAGGATTACACATTCTTTGTAAAGAAAGTATTTCGCTTTTTGAGACAAGTTCAACTCCCAATTCTGATTCTGCAAGTGAAGCCAATTTAAAAATCTCTTCTTTATCGGTAGCGTCAGTAACAAGAGCCTTACTATAGATGTTGTTTGCGACTTCCAATAGATGCCCGTCATAATTCTTTATATATTTTTTAGGATTACATTTGAAGATTATTCGCTTCAGCAATGTTTGTTTTTGCTCTCTTATGTCTCTATATATCCAAATTATACAAACAAACCAAATAATAGCCAAAATGCCAACTGAAAATAAACCCCATTTAATAATCAGATTCTGTTTGTCTGCAATGTATTGTTCTTTCTTGCTGTTGACATAGTCCTTATTTAACGTAAGTTCATACAATTTTCTTGCATATGCTTTGATAAATACGTAATATTGATCATTATACATATACGTTTCATAATCTGCATACATACTTATATTAGATAAAAAAGGAATTCCGTTATTATCTTCTAATAAACGAAAAAAAGGATTGTCAATATATGGTTCGTTAATGAAAGGCTCAACATTGTTGACCATGCTTCTTTTGAAATCAGATTGATCATCAGAAGTGTAAAATACATAGGCATTATCCAATATGTTATCAAAAGATGAATTGCTTTCATAAGAATTGTAACTATTGTTGCGAAATGAAACTGCATATGGGGTGATAATATATTCTATCACACGTCTTCCTTCCTCTCCTCCGTTCCAATTCTCTCTAACTCCTAATCCCCAACCTGTCTGCCAAAGCCCTTTCGTGCTATTTCTCTTTATACCTGTATGAACATTATCGTTATCACGATTAAACATCCTTATTTCTGATTTGATATCATCAAGAGATCCTCTGTTTCCATCTTCCAAAACTGCATGATAGGTGGAAATTACATCATTGGGGAGCTTTGGATTCGTATAAGCAGGATCCAAGAAATCCTCGAACATATGACCTGTCAGCCTCTTAACGTCCCCTTTTACATAATGCGATTTACATCTTGAATATATAGGAAAGACATCAATATGTTTGTGTATAAAAATGCTGTCAACTTGCTTTTGGGCGATAGAGCGCTGTTCTTGTATCAATGTTGTAAAATAGGCATTAGCATTATCTGCTATTCGACTATACATAGTTATACAAACAATAATATCAGCCAATATTACTAACGTTACAAAAAATAGGATATATCTTTTCATACATACTTATTAATTGAAATAACATCATACAGATTTCAAGTATACAACATTCCTATTCCTGTGTATGTCCCATCACTCCTATGAAGTGAAACTCGGAGGTTAAGGGAACAGCGGTGTTTTCCAATTCCGTTGAGCGCACATCCACAGGACGACAGCTCTTGCCAATCTTTACCCAATCTTCACGAAAACTGGGGTTTGTCAGAATATAAACGTAACCAGGTTCTTTATTGC
>JAFYZV010000209.1 GCA_017548525.1 Prevotella sp. | reverse complement strand
GATGCTCCCATTGAAAAGGGTGGCAATGCCTTGTACCCAATCAAACAACACCCCTTCCGTTCCTATGCCACCCGTGGGTGGGGCAAGCAGGGTACCAAGGATGAGGATGATGGTTGGACCAATGCCCCATGCCATCTGCGAGATGCCAATGTTACGCCCACGATTTTTCACCTCTGAACTCTCTGAAATATAAGTCCATGAGGCAGGAACCCCAACACCCACGGAGATGCCTGTGATGAGGAATCCCAAGAGTAACATAGAGAAGTTTACCGAACACATGATGAGTGCCACACCCAGCATGTATATGAGCATATTGTATGTGTAAATCGCTTTACGACCATAGCGGTCTGCCAAGAATCCACCGATGATGGCACCCATAGCAGCACCGAGACAATTGGCACTGATGGCATTGAGCCATCCCAAATGCCCTTCGGATAGCCCAAGGTAGTCTTTCCATAGGGTCAGTCCACTGGCTCCGGCGACAATGGCTCCGGCATCAAGATAATTGGTTAATGATACGGCTAAGGTGCATTTGAGGCTACTTTCATTCTTTTTCATGTGTGATAGGGTGTATGGGATGAATGGGTTTTATGGGATGAATGGGAGGATGCCAGCATGGGTCTTGATGCTATCTGGCACCATGGGACCGTTATTATCCCACGTATTGCCGGGACCATTGGCATTCTTGAGGAATTTCTCGGATGGTGTCCAGTTGTTACGTACCGTGATGTAAGAAGACCCCTCGTCGGTATAGAGATAAAACCAATGATTAGGGTCATGCACATAACTGGGTGTATAGATGTCGCTCACCACGTTCTCTTCAATAAACGTATGGGGTTGTGCCCCAAGCGTATAGATACCTGCCGTGTCATACATGTGGCGGGCGTAATGGTGAATATAATTGCATTTCACCAAGTTGTTCGCCATCGCACAGGTCTGTTGGTTCCATCCCCAACCCATGCTGATGCCCGTATAGGAGACATTAGAAATTTCATTGTGGAGGATTTGGATGTCTCTGACATAGCCAGCAGCAATACCTATGCACCCCCAGTCCTCATTCGTTGCATCGTCAATGCGATTATTGGAAATGGTGAGTGCCGTACAAATCTCTCGCATGTCGGTGGGGGAATAGGGTAGGTGTGCCTCATGTCCCTCAGGGCCGAATGAGCCAGCGAGGATGCCTGTACCCCCGATGTCACGGAATGTGCAATAGTCAATCATTCCACCCTTGATATATTGGTGATAGTCAAGGGCTGTGGACGCACAATGTTCAAAGGTGCAATGCTTGAAAGAGACATCATGGGCGGTGTTGACAGACACAGCAGCGGCGGGTCTCCCTACCCATCCTTGGTTATCAAGCTTGTGGTCACCATTGGGGCGGGATAGCTTTGGCTTGATTTTATATGCCTCAATCATGTACATACCCGCTTGCAAAGGGGCGTGTCCTTGTATGCTGGGACGCATCCATGTGGCATAACTAAATGTCAAGCCTTCGATTTCCACCTTTTCAACAGGGCGGTCAATTGTGCCTTCCACTTTCAATAAAGTCTCTAAGGCTGGCACTTCCACGTCTGCCAGACGCAGATCCTCGCCAGAACGTGGTAGGTAATAAACCTTTTGTGCCTTGGTATCGAGAAACCATTCACCTGGTTTGTCTAATAATTCCTTGGCATTGGTTAAATAAAATGCGGAGTTATGCCCGTTGGTCGTTACCATAGGCGAGGGCCAAGGGTGCATGAAATGGATGTGACTCTCTGGATTATGGAAGGTGATAGCAGCACTATCACCCATCATCTTGATGCCTTTGATGCGGAGATTGGCAATGCACCACATCTCATGCAATACCATTTCCGCGTGTGGGGCATTCAATATCTTTTTGACGGAGGTAGCTGGAACAAAGATGGTTTCATTCACTTTATCCACAGAACGAATGCGCCACATCTTCTCAAAGTCTACAACATCACGGGCGCGGACAGCTTTCTTCCCATCCACCCACAATTGGCGAAACTCCAATGGACGACCATTCCACTCGGGAACGTCCGCTACCCAGAACTTTCCTTGCTTGCGCCAGCCCTCAATTTTCACACCTCCGCTAATCACGACATTACCTTTGGCAACGATTCTCGTATGATTATCCTCGGGACGGATGATGATTGGTTGCGAAAGACGGTATGTTCCCGCATTCAGTTTGATGGTCACAGCATCCCATTTCCCATGCAATCGTCCCAAACGGGCTTCCTGCAAGGCTTTCTCAATGGTAAATTCTCCTGGTTCCACTTCTATGGAATAAGGGGTGTCATTGGCGTGAGCCACCATTTCCATGGCGACAATGGCACAAACGATCGTTATCAATATCCTGCGGGCATCCATACGGTCATTTCACTTTTTCCGCGATTTCCCCAAGCGTAATAGGGAATCAGGCGGATGGTTTTACGTTGTTTGCTGGTCGATGCGTCCCGATAGAGGGTGTTCGACCATGACTTCTCATCCCTGACAATCACTTCTCCTTCAAGTGCCATGATGCGACTTCCTTCAATCGTCATCTCCGTGGGCTTGAATGAGGTGTTCAAGGGAATCACGATATTGTCAATGTCAATACCGTCAAGGTCTTGGCTCTCGGCACAATAGACAATAGGTCCACGTTGGATAGCCACCTGTCCACGTGACTCCTCCACGAGAGGATTAGCCTCAATGATACGTGTCTTCATGGGTATGTCAAGCACAACCATGTCACCCCGTTTCCACGTCCCCTCAATGCAGATATATCCTTTGTCCTCTGTCACGGCAATGGCTTGCCCGTTTTTCTTTACATGAAATTCGTCGCACCATGCTGGTTTGCGGAGTTTGAGTTTAAAATTCTTTTTGCCTTTCAGTTTGGTCACTTCCAACGAGATACGCCCATCCCATGGATAGTCGGTTTGTTGGCTGATACCCAAGTCGCCAATACCATCGATTTTCGTACTCAAAGAGCTGCTTCCATAGAGGTTGACGTAAACCTCATTCTGCCCGATGGAATAGGCGTAGTCTTGTGTTTCGCACAAAGTACGTAGTGTGTTGGGTGGACAACAGAAGCAACTGATGAGTTTCTTGCGCTCTTTCGGCCAACGGAGCGTGTACGGTAGTTCGTCACTCATACGCAAGGGGTTGGTGTAAAAGTATTTCTCGCCATCAAGGGAAATGCCACTCAAAATGCTGTTGTAAAAACAATTTTCCATAATGTCAGCATATTTCCCGTCGCCTGTAGCCAATAACATCCGCCAATTGAAGAGCATGTTGCCGATGTTGGCACATGTCTCGTTATGGGCGGTAGAATGGGGGAGTTGGTATGGACGGCCATAACTCTGGTGTACCTTTTGGATATTGTCGGGCGTATAGTCCGTTCCGTCAGGTGACGTGCCATCATACAATGCCCCACAGGCACCGTTGATATACATCTTACGTGTCACGATGTCGTGCCAGATGGAGGTCAGGTTTTTCATCAATTGCCCCTCGCCATCTTCCAAGAATAGGTCTGTCACGCCAGCATATAGATAGTTGGCACGGACGGAATGACCCATGGCGTTGTATTGCTCACGGAAAGGTATGCGGTCTTGATTGTCATCCGTGCCGTTCTCCACCATGCCTCGGATGTCAATAAACTTCTTGGAAAGTTCCAAGAACCGTGTGTCTCCCGTCTCACGATATAGCTCGGCAATCGCCATATAGTGTGAGGGGCAGATGGCATTGCCCGCCAGTTCTTCAGGAGCATTTTGGCAGAAGTTGTAAAGGAAGTTGCCCGCCTTGACCGCCGCATCATAGAGGGTGGTCTTGCCTGTTGCCCGTTTGTGGATGATACCTGCCGTGATAAGGTGACCGAGGTTATAGGTCTCGAAGTTGAGGCGATTGCCAAAGGCGGTATCATCTTTCGTGCCAACAGCCGTCCCCACTACCGTTTGGTCGCCATCATGGGATATGGTTTGCTTGCGTTTGTTCAGTTCCGCAATGATTACAGGTGTATGGATATATCCGTCGGGGCGTTGTGCCTTGACCACGCAGCCAATAAATCTATCCATCACCTGATCTAATTCTGGGTCTTGGGTGATGGCATAGACGGCTGCTACCGCCTCCAACCATTTATACATATCACCATCATGGAAGGGAGGACCGTGGTGTTCGCCTTCCTTTTCTCCCGAAGCGATGAGGAAGTTGTTGAATCCTTTTCCTTCCTTGCTCTGCCAAGTGTCCCACATGCTCAATAGGGATATCTTGCTGAAAACAGCAAATCGCTCTCCCCAGAAGCCGCCCTCCCACTTGACAGAGTGAAGGGGTGTGCTGTTCATCACGGCATATTGGCTACGATGGGTGTCGGTGATACCGCTTGCCTGTTGTGCCAAAACCGTAGACGCATAGCCGAAAACATATAGTATGGCAATGACAAAGATATGCTTTAATCGTCTTATTCCTATCATTTCTTGTGTCTATTTCATAGGTTTACAACTCGCCTCCACGGGCTTTCACTCTCTTGTACCATTCCTCGCGTTCCTTATTCAAGTCATATCCACGCTTGGAAAGGTAGTTGTTGATGCGACCTTTGTACTTGCCAAACACCTCATGTTTCTTTTTGGAACTCTCGGCATCAATGGCAAGTTCACGGGCTTCTTTTAACCAAGTCAGTATCTGCGCTTTCTCCTCTTCTGTCAACGTGGGAATCATATCACATTGAGCATCGTAGGTCACCTTCACGACGTGGTAGGTCATTACATCCTTTACCCGTTCAATTTCTTGTGGATTGAGATAGGTGGATAGGTCTGCGTCGAAACCGAAATGTGAGCGATAGAGTTTGGAATCACATTGGGCTTCTGCTAATTGTTTGTCGCTCTTCTTGATAGAGTCTCGCTCTGCGTAGATGTCATTCAACTTGAAATAGCGGTTGGCGATGATGTTCTGAACGTTTTGCCCCATTGGTGTCCACGTGATTCCCAATTCGTCCGTGGCTTTTTGTGCCCGCCCGATGATGGTGTTCACGTATGCGGATTCCCTTCCCTTACTATCGAGAGCCACTGCGGGGGTGGGGTAGGAGTTGAAAATCTCCTTCAGATAACGCACGTTGTTGCCATAGTTCATCTTCACATTGCGTACCATGCTCACGTTACGACTCCGCTCCACGAATAACCAACCGCCCCATCCCATCTGGTCCAACGTCCGTTTGATTGCGGGCATATCAATAAGCGAGTCGTTGCGCAACCACACCTTGTCTGTGTTGGAGGCATGGATGGCACAGATGTTCTTGCCGCCCAGTTTCTTCATATCCTTGCATACGTCCCAGCCATTCTCCACAATCGTCTGGAATTTATAGAAGATGGCAATACCAGGGCTATTAATTTCCTTCAATAGTTTCAGGTTTCCCTTGGCATCGAGTGGGGTATCTATGCCCACCCGTTTACCACGTGCTTTGGCGGCTTCGCCGATGTCATGCAAGCGTTTGACGATGATGGCACGTTTCTCCTTGTTGGTAGACCAATCGTTCCCACTACCACCAAGGGGAAGGAATGCCACTTCCACGTTGCCCATCTTGTCCATCGTGTCGAAACAATCTTCTGCCAATGCCAAATAATTATCACGCTTGGTAAGGTCTTGGGCATAAAATCCGCTCATGGCTACGGCACCCACCTTGATGTCGAGGCTATCTGCCGTGCGTTTGAAGATAGCGGCTTCCTGTGGATCACGTATCTTGTTATCAAACATCTCGCGTTGTCCCAACGATCCCATATCCAACTCTATGCCGTCACAACCTAATTGCTTCGCCAGTTCAAACTCGCCAAGTTTCTGCCGCTTGAGAATCATCCAGTCGCATACACCCACTTGGTATCTGAATGAAGGATGAGCAATGGAGGATGAGGGATTGCTGGTCGATGCCTCGTCTTTGATGCTGTTTTGAGCATTGGAACCCAAGGTGAGACTCTCTATAGACAACATGAGACACAAGAGGACAAATGCTTTTTTCCTTTTCATCATGTTAATTGTTGGTTTGGTTGATAGCCATAAAGATACGCAACTTCAACTCCTCCTTCTCTTGGAATGAAAGGGGGGAGACGTGGCAGATGTATTTCAATATGCCCTTGTGTGCCTTATGGTTGGTGGAATCGTTGTTTGCCATCTCTTTATAGACGACAAACCTTGGTGTATGTACCCATTGGAATGCTTACAAGCATTCAATATTAAGCATTGACCGACACTTTGGCTGTCAGTTCGCGAAGCTTGGAGATGCTACGATGCATGAGATTGCGCACACTTTGGTAGTTAATGCCCATGATTTGGCAGATGTCTTCGTACTTGCGTTGCTCTATATAGTAAAGGTTGATGATTTGTTTTTGACGGGGAGATAACCGCTCGAAGTATTTGTGGAAATGGTCGGAGAGAGTTTGTTGCCGCAACATCCGCTCATGATAGTATTCCTCGTTCTCGGCAAAGGAGCGCATGGTGGTGTCGTTAATCTCATTGTCACAGAGTTTCACATTGCGTCGGTACTCGTCATTGATGCGGTTGCGGAGGGAAATGTATAGGTAGCTCTCGATGTTTCCCACCTTCCCGAGGTTTTCCCGTTTGGAGAAGAGCTTGACGAACACATCATGTATGCAGTCTTTGAGCAGCTCCCTGTCGGTGGTAAAGCGTGACCCAAAGGCAAAAAGGTTGTCGATGTTCTCGTCATATAGCTGTGCAAAATCAATCATTGTAGACTTGTTGTTTGGTAGATAAATAGTGATTTGTTGTTTGCAAAAGTAACAATTTTTTTTATTTCCCTTACGTTTCTTTTCGTTTTTCTTTGCCATTTCTTCATTTTTCCCCCTATTTGGATGAAAATTACCCATATTTCATCCTGTTTCTTTCATACGAAAGATAATTGCAATGTCATTTTTGACATGAGCTCAAAGATGTTAGTTCGTTGGTTGAAGGATGAAGTATTTGGTTCACCTGTCAGTTGTTTATCAAAATGAAAATGTCAATAAAAAGTCATGAAATGGGCGCAAATGGCGAGCGGTTTTCTAAACGAAAAGACATTTGGTCGAAAATAACGCAATGGTGACGAATGTTGTAACGCACTCATTATCAATGAATTGACCTTTGAAGGCATTATTCGATGACGATAAATGTGGCAATTTAACAATATTTGTGTGGCAGTTATTGTCGAAGAATGATATGTTTATGACCAATAACTGCCACACAAAAGCAGTTAAATGGAGGCATTTGGCGAAAATGAGAGGGGTGGAACGGCATTTTCACTCACAAATTAACGGATTTTAACCCTATTGGTTATGGGAAATCATGTGTACCTCGCTGTATTCGATTCTATTTCGCGAAAATTCCCGAACATGATTTTGTAGGAAATTTTCATAATCAAAACAACCGTACCATAAGACCGAAAATGATACTTTTCCAATCTATATGAGTTGTTAATGGCTGCAAAGCCATAGAATCTTGTTGGCTGAGGAGTCGGTTCGGTATGTATGTTCCAACTTGGCTTTTTTGCTAATCAGGGTGATGTCGCCCGTTTGGGCATGGACGGAATAGATGTCGTATTTCCCCGAAGAGATGGGGATGGAGGCTGTTTCTGAAAGTGTATAGACGAGATACCCTATTTTTTCGTTGCCGAGAGCCACGCATCCGTCACCATTGATGGGTTGCATGGTGGCAGCATCTTGTAACATTCGATGTTGGAGGGGTGTGGCTTGGTTGATGTCAATGGGAATGTTTGGCAGGGAGCCTCCACCAAATAACACTGCCCATCCGTATGCGGGATATTGTTGCGAGAAATAGGTAACGGACTTGTCAGGATAGCGTTCACGACATTCACGGACAGCTCGGTAGACCTCCTGGAATCCTGTCTTGCCGATGGGCATCTTACGTATCCATTGGCGGGGTGCCATGTTTTTCCCTGCTTCGGGTGCCCAAATACCTTCGGTGTTATAATGCCAATAGCGGATGTCAATGATGTTCACCACCTTATTTAATATAGGGTCTGCCAAGATACTGTCCTGTGCGTCCTTGGTACAACTGAGGGCGATAAGTGGATGGTCGCCTGTCTCCGCCTCCCACTCGGCAATCGTCTCCAACCAGAAACGGGTGAAATGCAGAGGACCCGTGTATTCGGCACTGATTAGATGCACCACATTGGGCTGGTCTTTCAATTGGTCTAAGCACATACGGATGTATTGCTTGTGTAAGGGACGCAACGTCGGGTTTTGTTCGTCATAGAATTGCTTGGCGATAAAGATACGCTTGTCGCCAGCGAACGGCACGGGTTCGGGGAAGTCTGTGCCGTTGATGTTGTTGACAGGTCGCCACGGGCAGTCCACCCAATGCGCTCCAGCCTCCAAGATGTTGTGCTGGAAATAATGCTCATTGAATAGGAAGATGTTGTGCTTGGCAGCCTTGGCGGCAAACTCATTGAGTCGGTGCCAATACCAAAGGTTGGGCTTGGTGAGGTCGTAACGTGATAACCCGTCCCATGCTGTACCTTGTCCACTACGGGCGAAGGGTTGTTCATAAAACGGTGCCCACACGCCTCCATCGGCGCGTCGTACCCGTTCATGGTCGGTTCGGCGGAGATCGTACCACAATCCATAATGGTGATTGAGCGAACTAAAATGGTTTTCGTGTAGGTAATTGACCACGGAGTCGATACGGTCAGTCCATCCTGTTCCTTCGCGACCGGGAACGAAACGGGTGATGGCGGGCTTGGCACCACGCTTTACAAAGTTGTCTTTCACACGCCCGTTCCACCAAGGGATGTTGTATTGGTTGCCTGGGGAGAGAGAAAGCTGGGGCTTTTGGATCGTCTGGTTGGTCTGGACTTTTTGGATATTCTTGGAGATGGGTGCAATGGGTGTGGTGTTTGCCAAGAAGGGAATGCTGTCTATCCATGCTCCAAGGGTAAGTCGGGGCATGGTAAGCGACTCTTGGGCGAGAACCATCGCTTGTTCCACCGTGGGCGAAGTGGTGGCATTGGTGGAGCGGGGGAGGATGTGGGCGAGGCTATCTATATAGGTGGGCGAGGCGGAGAGCCGCTTCTCCAACTGGTCATAGAACAGGGAACGGGGCGACACGTGGTCGTTGCTGCTCGTCCACTCGCCATTGCCCGTAAGCATTCCCCAGCAACCGTGTGCGCTGGAGCGATTGTCCACATCGGGAGAATAACATTCAATCGTGGAGGCTGTGCATTGCCAGAACATCGAGTTGGCAGTATTCCAACCCGTTCCGAACTGGAATTGTTCGAGATTGGCAAAGCGGAGATCGTTGCCGTCGATATTGACAATGTCGAACAACAGACCCGCTGCCCATGAGCCGATGCTGCCGCTAAAGCCCAACGACTCCTCGCCTTCGCATTGCACAAAGGCATTCGGTCCCGCTGCACAGTAGCCAGCAGCAAAGTCGTGGATGCCTTGTCGCGACACACACCGTTGAAACAGGGTCTGCTGACCGCGTGTGAGAAAGACATTCCTACGCCATCCGCCTATCTCCGATGTCGGCTCCGAGGCGATGCAATCTTCCACTGTAATACGGCTTGTGTTCTTTTGGAGATTGACCGCCGAACCCGCAAGATGGCGGAAGTTGACACGACGTACCCATGAGTCACGCACATTCTCCATGAAAATACCATCCCAACAATGGTCTTCATCCTTGGGATTCCAGTCGTTGATGGCAGATTCAAGCGTGAGGTTTTCTATGCCACATTCCGTTAATTCGCCCGTTGGATGATGAGGGATGATATAAGCACCGCCAAATTCTTGACTGATAGTTGTGGTGATAGGGGCATCGATGGTGAGTTGGTTGCCGTCGATGGCTGTGATAGTACGGTCGTAGGTGATGTCGATGTCAGTAGGTTTCCAGCCTGTATAGTCGAGTCCACCACCGAAGTCCTCCATCTTCAGGCTCTCAATCCATGGGCGCGTAGAGGGGCGGACGATGTGGATGCGGTCGCCGACATGTAAGTGATGGGATTTTGTCTGTACGGAAAAGGTCGTGCTGCCAGCGATGAGTTTGTCATTATATATATATAAGGTGTCAGAAAAAGTGGCTTCTTTTGCCCTCTCTCCCTCCACATAGAGCAAAGCTCCACGCTCCACGCCGTGCTTGATAAGGGTCGTTTTTTCCCTGCCCATGCCACGGATGACGATGCCTGAGGTGGTGATGCGCAGGGGTTGGTCTATCTGGAAGACTCCCTCTCCCAAAAGGATAGCACCTCGAATGCCGTTGGCTTGTGCCTTTCGCTTGGCTACTTGGTTGATGGCTTGTTGGATGATGGGGGTACAATTGCCCGCTTGCCATTCGACGAATGCCACGACTGGGACATTGGGAATGGTTCTTTCTGAGGCATGATAGCCACAGGTGGAATAATCCATGGGAACATATAGCTCTTTCTTGGGCTTCTTTTGGGCAAGGAGGGTATGGCAGACACACAAGCAAAGCAAGGTGACAATGGTCTTTTGATAATGTTTCATGGATGTTATCTTTTAGTGATAAGACGTTTTGGGATGCCTATTGTACTGATTGAAGGAGGAAAAAGGGGAGGTAAGCCCATGAAATAGAACTCACCTCCCCCAACCGAAGCCCATAGATGGGATATGTGTTTTACTCTGGCAATGTGTCAGAGAGTGGGTCGAAGAGACCGTCGGCATTGCGACCAAGGTCATGCCATCCCACCGTCTGGTGTAGGGTGGGATTGGTCTGCATAGCATTTTGACGCAAGCCAAGGAAATAATATGTGGGACGGTATTGGATGGTCAAAGCATCGTCGTTACCATCGAGGTTCACGTCTTTACGACCTAAGAAAATCTCATAGAACTCTGCCAATTCCTTCACCTTGGCATCATTGTATGTGCCATTGGCATACGTCATGTCCTCATCGAGCGAGATAGGGTCGGGACGGTTTCCCTCAGTGGGGTCGGTGTCGGATGCGTCCAAACAATAGATGACGATTTGGTGACGTTTTGTACCATTCAATGGATTGACACCGAGATAGTTGCAAGTGTTGCCACCAAAGCCCGTCAATGCCCAAGAAGGCTTGATAGCAGCCTGTCCCTCTCCACCGTCAAAGAGCATCCAGCGGTGCATGTCGTCGTAGCGGTTGCCCTCAAATGCCAACTCGATTTGACGTTCATAGAGTATGGCGGCGAACAACTTGGCACGGTTGGCGTTGATGTCGGCGGGCAAACCGTAGTTATTGGCGGTGGTGTAGCCCACACGGGCGCGGATTTCTTGCAAGGCTTTCACGGCCTCATCATTGTGTCCAGCACCGCAAGCAGCCTCGGCGAAGTTGAGCAACACTTCTGCATAACGCATGGAAATCAGCGGTGCGGCATTCATCTGGAATCCCTTGGGATTGCTTTGGCTATTGATATACTCGTAGAATGGGGTGGAATGGAGATGCAGGTCATCGCTGCGCTTACGCACATAGATGGAATGGCTGCTCGCCTTGTCGGTGGTCTGGGTGAGCAGTTCTGCCCAATAGCCACTGGATGTTGTCACCTTATCGAGGTCTTCCTCCTTGTCATTCCATACGTAACTCCATAGGGCATAGTTTTTGCCTGTGGTGTATGCGTCGGTCGGGATGATGCCATTCAATGACGGATCGGTCAAACTGACACCGCCTTCGCTCCATTGCCACTCCACGCCAGGGAATGCAAACGTGCGATAGAAGCGTGGGTCGCGGTTGAGCCAGAACTTCAACTTGTCGTATTTGATGCTGCTCTCGCCAGGCTTGAGACCGTCTGCCATGGGGAAGAGGTCTACCATCTCTGCCGTCGGCGTATAGCCTCCGCCGCCATTGGTGTTCTTGGGGCGAATGTTATGTTCCCAACTGTTGTACTTCCCATAGTCGGGTTGTCCAGACACATTGTCCTTCGTGTTGTGAAGGGTGATGAAAACGGCTTCGTTGATGCCACCGTCCGATCCCGTATAGTCCATCCATATTTTTGCCCAGTTGGCACCATTGCCCTCACCACCAGTGGTGTTGTATGCCAGTCCAAAGCCTCCTGCTTTCAGTTTATCCAATGCTGCCTTGTTGGCAGAGTAGGCTGCTTCCCAGCGCGACACGTCATCTGTGCGGTTGAAGACGGGGCTTGCATAATAGAGCAACATCTTGCCAAGCATGGCTTGTGCCAGTCCCGAGGTGATGCGACCAAAGTCTTGTGCGTCATTGCTCCATCGTGCGGGCAACATGTTAGCAGCACGTTCCAAGTCGGCACAGATAAAGTCCACACAGTCCTTGGTGGTTTGGCGTGGCACGATGAGACCTGATCCGTCGCCGTCCTTGCCGAGGATGGGGTCTTGCACATGGTCGATGATGGGAACGCCGCCGTAAATGGTTACCAGATGATAATACATATAGGCACGGAAGAAGTATGCCTGTCCGAGCAATTCGTTCTTCTGTTCCTCGGTCAAGACATCCGATTTCGTCACGTTTTCTATCACGTCATTACAGTTGCGGATGTGTCCCCACGGACTGTAGACATCGTTGGCGACATAGAAGAAGTCGAAATTGCTGCCACTGAAATTATAAGTAATCTCCTCTTCGGGGTTGACAAAAATGGAAAAACCGCCATATTCCTCGGTGCTTTTTGACCATTTGTCGGGATTACCCACGGGGGTCCAGTCATTCGGACGGTTGGTTCCATTGCCATCACCACTACTTGAGGTGGGCAGTATCCAGAAATAAAGGTTGTTTAAACGCTCCTGTGCGCCATTGTAATCGCTGTAGGCGGTCGTCTGGTTGAAGTTTCCGTAGTTCTTTTTCTCCTCCAAGAAACTGTCGCTACATGCCGTTAGGCTCACGGCGAAGATTGTTACCGCAAATGCCTTTCCTATGATATTCTTGTTGTTCATCTTATTTTCCTCCATAATTATTAGAACGTTACGTTGATACCCATTGTGTACTTGCGCAGGTTGGGATAACGGCCATAGCTGCCAGCCCATGATGCCCAGCTCTTGTCGGGGTAGTTGTTGATGAAGTTAATGGCATTCTGCACGGTGAGATTCAGGCGGACATTGCTCAATCCTACGTACTTCACCCAACTCTTAGGTAACGTGTATGCCACGGTGACATTACGCAGAGTGACATTAGAAGCATCGATGAGCCAGAAGGAGGATGCGGCAGAGTTCACGTTCCCATACCGCATGTTAGGCATGGCGGCATCGATGTTGGCAGGTACGGTGACATTACCAGCTGCGTCATAGATAGCCTCGTAGTTGAACATATCGCTGAAGGCGGAGGGCAGATTCTCGTATTCATAATTGCTGGCACCCTTGCGGAAATCGGTGCTTACCAACGTTTTGGCTCCCCAACTGGCACCCAATTGTGCCTGGAAAGAGAAACTCTTGTAACTGCCTCCGAAGTTGAGGGTACATCCATACGGGTTGCTGGAATATTCTGAGAGGCGGATGAAGTCGTTGCCTGCCGTCACCTTGCCATCCCTCGGGGCGTATGTGCCATCGCCGTTGTTGTCTCCTTGGATATCTTCATAGATAAGCATACCCGGTCGCACCTCGCTCTTGGTCATGCCCATATATTCTGTTATGCCGTATTTGTCGAAATATTCCTCAATATCTTGATAACTACGGAACATGCCGAGGCATTTGAAACCCCATACGCCACGGTCAGTGCGCTCATTGCGTACCATGTCATCATATTCGGGAATGGCTTGGAAGTTGGTCTCCAACATCTTGTTGTCGCTAAAGCCTGTGGACAATTTTGCCCAATAATGGAAGTCCTTGCCAATCTTGTCACGCCATCCGAGGGTCAATTCCCATCCCCAAGTGTCTAACTCACCATAGTTTTCTGGGGTGGCTTGCGTTCCAACGGTGGTGGGGAACAAGGAGGTTCCCGTGCGTGTGGCAAACAACTCACGGCCACGGTCATAGTAATAGTTGAAGTCAAGGGTCAAACGATCGCGCAGGAAGTGGGCATCCAAACCGATATTGGTCTTATAGGTCTTGTCCCAATGCACGTCGCTGTTCACACCCGCCTTGGGCATCACGAGGGCATAACCCACATCGCTGTTGATGCCGTTGCTACCGAAAATGGCTCCCTTGGCAGCATTGCGCTCATAGAGCTGCGTCCATAGCCAGGCGCGGATGTTGTCTCGGCCCATAAGACCCCATGATGCGCGAATCTTCAGGAAGTCCACCCATTTCACTTTTTCTTGGAACCAACTTTCCTCGGAGATAACCCAGCCCGCACTGATAGACGGGAATTTGCCCCAATAATTCTTAGGAGCAAACTTGGTCGATGCGTCTGCGCGGAACAAGAACTCAAACAGATACTTGCTCGCGTAGGCATAGTTGAAACGCCCCACGTAGGAAAGCATACCACTCTCGGTGCGGTTGCCCGATGCGTCCTTGTCGCCTGTACCCGAACTGAACTGCCCATCTTGGTAGGCGATGAGGTCTGTGATGCTGCCCATCAAGTCCTCTCCCCAAGCCTCTGTCTTCTCCAAAGAGAAGAGGCCGCTCACGTCATGAAGACCAAATTGGCGAGCATACTGCAAGGTGAAGTTATATTGGTAGCTGTCGCTGCGCGACATCGTGCGACGGATAAGACCGCCATTGCTCACGAGACGGAGTACACTCATGTTGTCGTCATCATACACAGCACCCACTCCAGTATAGAGGTGGCCGCCCGAACCTGTACGGTTGAGCATCCTATATACATCCTGGATGGTCTGCACAGTGTTGTTCTTGGAGTTGCTGATATTCTTGGCGTATGAGATTTTTGCCGACAATCCCTTCAAAGGCTTAATCCAATCGAAGTCAAATTCAATGCTTCCATTGATGTTCAAATTGTTGGATTGGTTTTGTGCATTGTCGCTATGGTTCTGCACGGCGGCAAAGTTATACAATGCGGTAGCACTCGTGGGAATGCCGTTTTCCATGCCACTGTACACGAGAGGATAGTTTTTTACATAGTCGGGTACGAAGGGTAAGTGGGTCATCAGCCAATAGTAGTCATAGTCGGTGCCGCCTCCCTGTGGCGTGGTAGAGTTGTTGCGCTCTCCCCAGTCGCCGCTTACCTGCAAGGCGGTCTTGACATGCTTGCCAATCTTGGCATCGATACCGGCACGGAAATTCCATCTATCATAATCCAAACGGCCAATGTTACCGTCTTGCGTGAAATAGGAAACGCCTGCGAAATAGGTCGCCTTGTCATTACCACCATTAATATTAATATTGTGGCGTTGCGTCAATGCTGCACTCCATTCCTTGTCAAGAAGGTCATAATTGAGGTTGCGGGCTGCCTCCATCTCATCGGCTTGGAACAGTTGGGTGCGCAATTCGATGTTATCTTGGGTGGAGGTATTGGCGGCTCGGATGGTGTTGTACACCCTCATATAATCGTATGAACTAAGCATTTTCGGCGTATAAAGGGCATCCGTCCATCCCAATTGACCAGAGTAACTGATTCTCGGCGCGCTGTTATCACCATGTTTGGTCTTCACCAATACCACACCGTAAGCGGCTCGGGCACCGTAAACGGCTGCGGAAGCATCCTTCAAGATGGTGATGCTCTCCACCTCGCTGATGTCCAAGTTGTTAAAAGCGTTTTCCGTGGAGATGAATCCGTCGATGACATAGAGTGGGGTGGGGTCGGGTGAACCACCACGTGTGGCATCGGGAGTGGTAGATGTGGCAAGCACGTCGCTCTGCCTAATGTTGAGCGAGGGACTCTGTCCTGGACGATAACCATTGGCATTGACACTCACGCCATTGAACATACCCACGAGCGCATCGCCGAGACTACCCACGGAGAGGTCTTGGATGTCCTTGGGCGTGATAGTCTCCACGGCACCGGTAATATTCTTCATCTTCTGTGTGCCATATCCCACAACAACTACTTCCTCCAGACTTTGGCGATCTTCCGCCATACGGATGACACCTCCAGGCTTAACGGTCTGCGGCAGGAATCCAATGTAAGACACCGTAATCTTCGCATCTGAGGGAACGGAAATCTCATAGTTACCATCGATATCTGTCACCGTGCCGCCAGTCTTCTCGCCTTCCACCAATACGGTAGCACCTATGATGGGTTCGCCGCTGTCATCAAGCACCGTGCCTTTCACCGTCTGGTTTTGCGCCAACGACATAGCTGGCACGAGTGCCAATGCCGCTGTCGTGCATAAACTGATAATGAGTTTTCTTTTCATATCTTCTTTTTCTTTCTATTTTTCAAGTTCAATCATTCGTGGTAAGCCAACGTGGGTCGCCAGTCTTGCGAGCTACTTGGTCAGCACCTGTTGGGGTGAAGTTGCCGTTGGCGGGGTCAACAAAAGCGGGGTCGGTCTGCAAGGCGTTGCCCGACTTATCATAGCTGTTAGTGGAAAAGCCCTCGGTTTCAGGGGCTCCATCAAACCAATAGGTGTTGTATGCGAAGTTGTTGACGGCATCATTGTTGATACGTCCTGTGATGCGGCGCGGTACCTGTCCGCTTCCACAGTCCACAAAGATGTTGTTGGTGATGTCGTAGTTCGACGTTGCCCGCCCGTCAAAACCGCCGTGGTTGGCCATTTGTCCCTCTTTAGCAATGTTGTAGAACGTGCAGTTCCTGAAGTTGATGGAGTTGGTGAGGTAGCCAGCACGGTCACAACGACCAGAGTTATTGTAGCGGATGAAATAATTCACCTTATTGTTTGTGGCAGCCCAGAACGTGCAATTGGTCGCCGTGAAGTCATTAAAGAAGCCTCCGCCATCGTAAATTTGGAAATAGGCAGTAGAACTCATCTTGTCATCGGGAGTGAATTTGACCACTGTATTGGTGATAGAGAAGGTCTTCACGCAGTATTTCACTTTATTGTCGAACATGAAAGTGCGGTTCACGTTGTTCACTTGACAGCTCTGGAAAGCTATCGGGTCGGTAATCTGGTGATGGTTGTTGTGGTCTGCATCGAGGATGTCAGGGTTGGGATTTTCACTCAATGCCAACACAGGCTGTGTCGATGCACCGCATTCAAAGGTCAGATATTTAGCCTTGAAGCCGCTACTTGTCGCCAAGCCGCCCTCTGCCTCGTAAGTAATGATGGCGTTGTTGGTCTTATTGGTCGAGCGGAGCGTGACGGTGAACTTGCCGAAGTCAAGCACTTGCGATACCGTGTATTGGCCTCCCGGGGCGAGGTCATAGTTCAAGTTCACACCTACAGAGTCCTCAGGAATGGGATTTGCGGTGAAATACGCATAGAGGTCACCCTCGGGAATGGTGGCGAAAGTCGCCTCAAACGAGTTGAACAGCTTTTCCGTTGCCGCAGCAGCATCGCTGTTGTTCAACTTCGCGTTGCCCAGCGTGCGGATTTCAAGCCGATAATTCACATCCTCTTCGCGACTTGTGGTAAACGAGCATCCGTCGATGGTGTCACGAATCACCGTCTCATTACTCAAGTCATAGAGGAATAATTCATAGCCACTGGCACCATGCACCACAGGCCAGGCAATGGTCATCCTGTCACCTTCGGTGTTGGGCGTGATGGTGATGTCCGCCTCCGATGGGGATGACAGTTGCGCATTGCGCACGTCGCTCTCAAACGTGTCTTTCCCATCGTAGGTGTCGGCACAAGAGATAAGCAGCCATCCACCCACTACAAGCGTGGCAAGGGCGCATAGCTTTTCGGTAGATACAAATCTTGATTTGTTCATAAGTGTTTGATAAATGATACATGTATATGTTAGAATTCTATATTTCTTGACGCTGTACATGGCTTTTTGTAACCATTATTAACGAAAAGGAATATCTTTTTCATGAAAAAATGTTGAGAAAATGGAATAATTGTTTAACTTTGTGGCATAACAAGTCTAACTTAATTATTTATTATTATGTCTACAACATTGATTATTATTCTTATCATTGCCATTGGCATCGTGTTTTACTTTATCAGTACCCAGCGCGAACTGGTGAGATTAGAGGAGTTATGCAAGAATGCGTTTAGTCAAATCGCAGTTCAACTCAACTCCCGATGGGACGCTGTGCTTGCTCTTGCCAAGATGGCAGCCCAGTATTCCAAGCATGAGTCGGAGACCATCATCAAGACTATCGAGGCACGAAGGATGGGTGGGCAACCCACAACTGCCGCCGAGGCGAATGAGCAACAGGGTGCTTTCGCCCAAGTATTGGGTAGGTTGATTGCTGTCGGAGAGGCTTATCCGGAGCTGAAGGCCAACGAACAATTCTCCAAGACGATGGATGGCATCAACGAATATGAGGAGAAAGTGCGACAGAGCCGTATGGTCTACAACGACACGGCAACCAAGATGAACCGCATGGTGCGCCAATGGCCGTCGTCCATCGTGGCAAACATATTGCATTTCGTCGAGCGTGAATACCTCAAAGTGGATGAGGAGAAGAAGTCAGCTTATCCTAATCTTGACGAGGCTTTTGGCAAATGAGAAAGCTCTTTTTCATTCCCTTTATCCTCCTTGTATGTCTACAGTCGTGGGCGGGACCGCAATTGAGGGATCTCGACATCCTCGTGCAACTTACCGACGAAGGCGATGCCCGTATCACGGAGCGGCGAACCATGTCGATTGACGATGTGGGGACGGAATGCTATATCGTTATTGGTCATCTCAATGGCAGCCAAGTGAAAGACTTGGAGGTGACAGATGAAACAGGCAGGGCATACCTCAACATCGGTGAATGGGACGTTGACCGTAGTCGGGCATGGAAGGCAGGGAAATGCGGAGTCATCAACAAGGGTGACGGGTACGAACTTTGCTGGGGTTTAGGCGACGAGGGGATGCGCATATATACCACCACCTACATCGTAACCAACTTGCTGAAGGGTTACGACGATGCTGATGGATTTAATTATATGTTTGTGGCGAAAGGTGTCAAGCCCGCTCCGCAGCATGTCCGACTCACTATCTCCAAACCTGGAACGATGTTCAGCACCGATTCGGTAGGCGTGTGGGCATTCCGATTCCATGGCGACATCAAGGTGGAAGACGGTTGTATCGTGGCAGAATCCACAGAACCCTTCTCTTCGTCAAGTGCCATGATAGCCATGGTACGGTTTCCTAAAGGACTGTTCCAGCCCAACGATGTACGCCAAGGTTCATTCAATCAGTTAACGGAAAAAGCTTTCGAGGGTAGTGATTATGTGGATAACCGCACGTGGAAGGAGAAGTTAAGAGACAACATCATCTACTTCTTCATATTCCTGATGATGACATGCGTCTTCTGGGGACCGCTCTTGTACCTTGTCTATCGGTGGTGGCAACGCCGCAAGTTCCGTAAGGCCATCGAGAAAGACCTACTCTGGTATCGTGACATACCTTATCAAGGCGACTTACGACGTGCACATGCCGTGTGCAGGGCGTTGGGATATGACGGTTATTCCAATGCAAAAAACCTCATCAGTGCCTACATCATGCGAATGTTGTATCGTGGTGAGCTGAAGGTGGAGGTGGTCTCCGATGCCAACGGAAAGACGAAACAACACATGGCGATAGGCGAGAAGCCGACATTGAAGAAGGACGACGCTGACAGCAAATTGGAGAGTCGGCTCTATTATGTGTTTGAGAATGCAGCAGGTAATGATCGGATTCTTCAACCCAAGGAATTAGAAAAATGGATGGGAAAAAATTGGAAATCGTTGCAAAGCCTTGTAGAACAACTGAAACCTCAATTGAGTCTTGCCACTTGTAAGAAGGAAACGGAACAGGTCAAGCAGGTTGTGGGATTGAGGAAATTCTTAAAAGACTTCACCCTGGTAGCGGAACGCCATGTCAATGAATTGTCACTATGGAAGGATTATTTGGTCTATGCCTCTCTCTTCGGCATCGCCGACCAGGTAAGAAAAGACATGAAAGAAATCAATCCTGAATTCTTCCAACTTGATCAAGTGGCACAGCAGATGGCTGAAAGCACGGTAATTCTTATCCCCAATTTGTCGAACGCCACGTATATGGGTACCAACAAAGTGCAAAACAACATGGCGGCACACGAGGCACGTTCTTTTGGTGGAGGCGGCTCAGCATCATGGGGCGGCGGTGGCGGCTTCTCTGGTGGAGGAGTAGGCGGCGGTGTACGTTGAAACAATCATGACAATACAAGAAGCTATTAAAGCCCGGCATAGCGTGAGGGCATATAAGGAACAGCCATTAGCAGAGGATGTTGTAAAAGTGCTTGAAGAGCAGATGGCATTTTTTAACCGTGAAGGCAAGTTACATATTCAGCTTGTCTTGAACGAGCCAAAGGCTTTCCAAGGGACTTTAGCCAAATATGGGAAGTTTCGCAATGTCACCAATTACTTTGTGATGGCTGGAAAGAAGGCTGAAGACCTTGACGAGCGTGTCGGCTATTATGGTGAACATTTGGTGCTGCTGGCTCAGACGCTTGGCTTAAACACTTGCTGGGTAGGTCTCAGTTACTCGAAAGTGCCGGGAACGTATGTGCTTGAGGAGGGCGAGAAGATTGCTTGTTACATTGCCATTGGTTATGGCGAGACGCAAGGTGTTAGCCATAGGATTAAGACAGTAGGGCAAGTAAGCCGTGGAAGCGACATCGCTCCATCATGGTTTCGTCAAGGAGTTGAGGCAGCCTTGCTTGCTCCCACTGCCGTAAACCAACAGAAGTTCTCTTTTAAGTACGTTGGTATGGAAAACAACCGTCACAAGGTACTTGCCAAAAAAGGTTTCTCCATGATTGGATATACTCAAATGGATTTGGGTATTGTCAAATATCATTTTGAAGTAGGAGCAGGAAAGGATCATTTCGATTGGGTATGAAAACGGAATGGACTGTTTAGCAAAATGGTTCAAACAGATATACCATAGTACATAAAGTTATCCTAATTCTTAAATCTTCGTCAAGGATTTTATAATCTTCGACGAAGATTTAATAATTTATGTCAAAGATTAATAAAACCACGTCATGGATTTGGGAATTCCCATTATATTTCGTACTTTCGTCGTGCAATTGTAAATAGAATGATTAATTAGAAGGGGATGTTTTATGACAAAGTACATCAAGAAAGAAATCGCAGACTTGAACGGAAAGGGTAGTACACAAGCTTATTATCGCATTAAGACGTTTCGCAAATTGGAATCAGATGAGTTCTTGGAGTCTTGCGCCAAGCATAGCGGAATCTCAAAAGGGGCTATCGTCGGCGCGATAGAGGCCATCTCGCACGAATTGGCTTCCCGCATTGCCGCTGGCTATACGGTGAAGATAGACGGCATTGGAACGTTTGGCGGAAAGCTGGGTGTGAGGAAGGATAAGGAACTTGACACGTTTGAGGATGGTGAACAGAAGCGCAATGCCCAGAGTTTGCAGGTGACGGGAATCTCGTTTCGCGCAGACAGGGAACTCGTGAGAAGCACTGATCGTATGTGTGTAAACTTGGAAAGGGCAGGGGAGGTGCGTTTGAGAAAGTCGAAGTTCACGCTGGAAGAGCGCATGGCATTAGCTCGAAATTTCTTGGCTGAGAATGCCGTCATGCGCGTTGGCGACTACGTTAGCCTAACTGGTCTTTCGCGAACGACAGCAACTTTGGAACTGCAACGTTTAGACGGAATGCCTGAATCGGGCATTGTCTCTTCGGGTCGTCGTAGTTCAAAAGTCTATGTCTTGGCTTGATATAATATGTTATTTCACGGTGATAAGGAAGAAAATGAATGATACAACAAGTAGAAATAACGCTAAAACCCAAACCAAGAGGGTTTCATTTAGTGACGAGTGAAATATTATGCCAGTTGCCGAAGTTGCCCAACACAGGCATTGTCAATATCTTCACCAAGCATACGAGCTGCGGATTGAGCATCAATGAGAATTACGACCCTGACGTGCGTGTGGACATGGAAGCCATCTTCAACCATTTGGTGCCAGAAAACCAACCCTATTATGAGCATACGTTGGAAGGAAGTGATGACATGCCAGCACATGCCAAATCGACGTTGAGCGGTGTGAGTCTCACCATTCCCATAACCAATGGCAGGCTGAACATGGGAACGTGGCAGGGCATATACCTCTGCGAATACCGCAACTATGGTGGAGCGAGGAAATTGGTTGTGACAATTATTGGAGAATAGAGGATGAAATACCATGTCCATGTCTCCAATTCGGGTAAGTGATACGTTGTAGTAACAGGAATGAAAATGACAAAAAAGAAATGATAGGACAATACAAGGTTGTGACGCTCTGTGGAAGCACCCGTTTCAAGGAGCAATTCATGGAGGCACAGAAACGATTGACATTGGAAGGATGCATCGTCATCAGTGTTGGCATGTTCGGTCATTCTGGTGATGCGGAAGTATGGAAACCTGGCGTGAAGGAGATGCTCGACGACATGCACTTACGTAAGATAGATATGGCAGACGAGATATTTGTCATCAACGTGGGGGGCTATATTGGCGAGAGTACCCGTAGGGAAATCGCCTACGCCATAGAAAAAGGTAAGAAAGTCAACTATTTGGAAAGCAACAAATGAAATGACTTTCGCAAGTTATGAAGGGAAAAGAATGGATGG
>JAFYZV010000208.1 GCA_017548525.1 Prevotella sp. | reverse complement strand
TCCCTGCAATTGCTGGGTAGCGAAGATTTCTGCGAGGCGATGGTCTGGTGCATTCTTGTGGAAAGCCTTGATGAACAATGAGATGAAGTCGGCTTGACTTGTCTCTTCTTCTGCCCTGGCTTCCTTCATGGATTTCACGAAAGCGGGATCGGTCTTGTGGTCTGCCAACATTTCCACAACGTCTGGCACACTGATTTCAAGAATAACATTCATTCCGCCTTTGAGGTCCAGACCCAGACCTATCTGTGTTTCCAAGCACTTCTGGTAGGAATAGATGCCCATATATTTCACAGAATCTTTGTAATCCTGTTGGGCGATAGGGTCACTTAACTTGGCTGCCTGTGTGTCATAATATTTTGTGGCAGCAGAAAAAGACAAATAGAAGATGCTTGCAAGCGTCAACAAGACGGCTGTTACAATTACAATTCCTTTGTTTTGCATTTTGTTTGATTATTGTTATTGATTTATTGTTTCTGCTTTCGTTATCTTTGCACTATTGCCATAGAACGTGCAAAGATATACATTTTTTACCATTAAGGAAAATTATTGACGGTTATTTATTCAATTTTTAAGGATTTGGACGCTTTTTGAGCCAACAAATCACGGGATAATGGTCTGAAATGTCTATATTGTTGTCTACGATGCATCGGTAAGGAGTCCAGTCCTTGGAACACATGATGTAATCAATGCGCACATAAAAATTCTTCTCATGATAGGAGATTCCCATGCCGTTTCCGCTTTCCTCAAAACAGTCGATGAGGTTCTTGGAGAAAGTGCGGCGCGAATAGGAGATGGGACAATCATTGAAGTCGCCGCAGAGAATGATGCTTTTTGCCTCATGTTTTTTAAGGTAATTGGCGACGGAGTCCACCTGTGGACCACGTTTCTTGGCGGCTTCCTTTAATTTATCAATGATTTTTTTCGATTCTTTTTCTGCGTATTGTTGCTCTTTGATTTCGCCTTTGACTATCTGGCTGAATGCCTCCTTGTCTGCATCTGTATAGCCGATACTCTGCAAGTGGTTGTTGATAATGATAACAGTGTCATGGTCAATCAACAATTGAAATGCAGCAGTGACATTAGAACGAGAGTGATAGTCTATCTGTTCTTTACCGATGATGGGGTATTTGGCGTAGACGGCAAGGATATCACATACGTTAGCCTTGGTTGCAAGAGTGTCGTGATAGGGATATAGAGGTGAAAGGATAGAGTCGGTAAGTTGGCGTAAATCCTTTCCACGTCCAGCCTCTTGCAAGCAAATGATGTCGGCTTTTTGGTCGAGAAGGTATTGTAGGATGGGATTGATGGTGTCCTTGTACTCTTTGTAACGGATATGGTGTACATTATACGAGATAATTTTGATGGCATCTTCAGGTATCTCGCGATTAACATTGAGTGGGAAGAAAACGCGGATAGGCTGGTAACAAAGGATAAATCCCACGATAGGGATAAACATCTTGCGTGGTTTAAATATGAGCCAAAACACCAAAAAAGCTAAATTGATGAATACCAAGAAAGGAAAAACCAATCCCAATATGGCAATGTTGGGGTGGCAAGCTGGGTCAAAGTGGTCGGAGTTTCCCACCAAGAGCATGATGAGGATGGTCGCCACGTTGGCACCCGCAATGATTTGTATGGTGATTTTCTTGAGTTGCCGAATCATTATTTGTTGCTTTGATCGAAGAGTTTTCGCTTTTCCTCGGCAGTCAAGCTGTCATATCCACTTTTGCGAATCTTGTCGAGGATGCGGTCTATCTCTTCTTGCTGCGCCTTCTTGCGGGCGTTATAGTCCCAATCGGGATTGGAAGAAGTATAATTGTTGCTGTTTGCCTTTTTGTTGGAGCGCTGTTCCCATTTGTTGCGGAGGTTTTCAAAAAACACTTCCCCCTGGCTCCTGCCATATCCGTCGGTGGGATGTTTCTGCCAATGGCGGATGAGGAAGAATCCGAAAATCATTCCTCCCAAGTGTGCCAAGTGTGCTACATTGTCGCCTGTAGTGGCAAGGGCAGAGAACAATTCGATGGCTGCATATATCATGACAAACCATTTTGCCTTGATGGGAATGGGAAGAGGGAATATGAAAATGCGCTCTTCTGGGAAGATCATTCCAAAGGCGAGCAGTATCGCATAGATGGCACCCGATGCTCCGACGGTAGTCCATTGGTTAATGACATCGGCACTATTATGTGCCACTTGCAACAATTGCGTGATAGAGAAATTTTCGATTTGTTCGTTGCAAATCATGTAGAACGTTCCCAATTGCGCGATTTCTTGTATTAATCCCGCTCCTACACCGCAAATAATGTAATAAAAAAGGAATTTTTTTGCACCCCACACATTCTCCACTACGCACCCAAACATCCATAGGGCAAACATGTTGAAAAAGATGTGTTCGATGTTAGCGTGCATGAACATATACGTGAACAATTGGTAGAGGTGGAAATGGGGCGACAGGCAAAAGTGCAAACCAAAGATGTCGTTGAGGTCGATTGCACCACTTGCGCCCAAAGGCATCGACCGTAGGACATACATGGCGATGAAAGCCAATATGTTGATAATTAGCAGGTTCTTGGTAATGGTGGGTATTCTTCGCATACGATTATCCTTTGTTGTGAAATATGGGCGCAAAATTACGAAAAATATCCCTTATAAAGCATAAAAAGGGGCTTTTATAGAGTTTTTTTCTATAAAAACCTCATTTTTTTGAGAAATTTGTTTGTTTTATGAAATGAATACTCTATATTTGTCAACAATTATCGACAAAAGTCAACATTATCAACAATTTATCAGTAAAATTATGAACAAGACAGAGTTAATTGACAAGATTGCAAAGGGTGCTGGTATCACCAAGGTAGACGCAAAGAAGGCTTTGGATGCAACGACCGCTGCCATTAAGGATGCCCTTGTAGCAGGTGACAAGGTACAATTGGTAGGTTTCGGGACTTTCGCCGTGAAAGAGCAGCCCGCCCGTGAGGGTATCAACCCCGCCACGAAAGAGAAGATTGCCATCGCCGCTAAGAAGGTTGCCAAGTTTAAGGCTGGCGCAGACCTTGTGGATGCAGTGAATGCATAATTTGTAAAGATTATTCACATAAAAAAGGCGACTCACATCGAGCCGCCTTTTTTATTGTATTGTCAGGGTTGTTTGCCGATATAGGCGAGGATTCCACCATCCACATAGAGTACATGACCATTGACGGCATCCGATGCGTGTGATGCAAGGAACACGGCGGGACCTCCCAGTTCCGATGGGTCAAGCCAACGTCCAGCGGGTGTCTTGGCGCAGATGAACGAATCGAAAGGATGACGGCTACCATCTGGCTGGCGCTCACGCAATGGGGCAGTCTGTGGCGTGGCGATGTATCCCGGGCCAATGCCATTGCATTGGATGTTGTACTCGCCATATTCAGAGCAGATGTTGCGGGTGAGCATCTTCAATCCTCCCTTGGCGGCAGCGTATGCCGAGACGGTCTCGCGGCCTAATTCGGACATCATGGAGCAGATGTTAATGATTTTGCCCTCCTTACGTTCCATCATCTCGGGAATAACGGCACTGGAGCAAATGAACGGTCCCACAAGGTCGATATCGATGACCTGTTGGAACTCAGCACGTTTCATCTCGTGCATCGGGATGCGCTTGATGATGCCCGCATTGTTCACCAAGATGTCGATTTGTCCTACCTCCTCATGAATTTTCTCCACAAGAGCTTTCACGTCATCCTCCTTGGTCACGTCGCACACGTAGCCTTTCACGTTCTCAATGCCAGCCTCTTTGTAGTTGTCAAGGCCACGTTGCAATGCTGCCTCGTTGATGTCGTTGAAGATGATGTTCTTGATTCCTGCCGCAACAAACGCCTTCGCGATGTTGAAGCCAATGCCGTAAGACCCACCGGTTATCCAAGCGTTCTTACCTTCCAATGAAAATAAATTTGCCATAATAATGTCTTATATAGTAAAATGATAATAATGCCAATGGTTTCATCTCAAATCTGTAATCTCGAAGAAGTCTTGGTCGCCATAGTCCAGGTTCTCTCCTCCCATGCCCCATATAAATGTATAATTATGTGTGGCGGCAGCAGAGTGGATGCTCCATTCAGGTGAAAGCACGGCTTGGTCGCCCCGCATCCAGATGTGTCGTGTCTCGTCTGGCTCTCCCATGAAATGGCAAATGGCTTGGTCTTGGGGGATGTCGAAATAGAAATATGCCTCCATCCTACGTGAGTGGATGTGGGCGGGCATCGTATTCCATATCGAGCCGACAGCCAATTCCGTCATGCCCATCTGCACCTGGCAGGTGGGCAGCACCTGATTGACTAACATCTTATTGATGGTACGCTCGTTAGACATCTCCAACGAACCCATGTGGACGCTGATGGCATCTGCCTTGGCTACTTTCTTGCATGGGTAGGATGTATGTGCCGTGGTACTGTTGAAATACAACTTGGCTGGATGGTCTGGGTCTTGGCTTGCAAAGGAAACGTCCCTGTCGCCGCTACCGACATACAATGCGTCTTTGTATGATAAAGCAAAAGATTCTTCACCTACCTTGACGATGGCATCGCCTCCACCAACATGATAGATACCCACCTCGCGCCGTGTAGTGAAATAGGGGGCTTTCAGGGGGTCGATGGCTTCCAATGCCAATTCCTCTTTGGCTGGTATCGCCCCGCCCACAACCATTCTGTCGTACATGGAATACACCATGTTCACCTCGTCGGGGGCAAACAGTTTCTCTATCAGGAAGTCGTTGCGCAGCCTTTTCGTGTCATAACCCTTGACATCTTGTGGATGAGCGGCATACCGCAGTTCGTAATTGGTTTTCATTTTTAGGTTTGTTTTAACGTTAGTGTTTGCAAAGATACTATTTTTTTTTAACAAACGCTTATCCATGGTGGTTAATTCATGTAAAAAGTATTGGTCGTGGGTTGTTGTACAGATGATTGAAGATAGGACATGATGGGGTGCGCTATGCACAGAAATTTCAAAAAATGGCATTCACAATCTGTCATAATTGTTATCGGAATCATTCAGGATTATGGAAGGCAAAAGATATTTTGAATCATTTTGAGAAGGATTTTGTACAATTTCTCGCCGTAAGGCGACCCCCTCTATTCCACGAAATTCCGATGAAAGATGTTGACAAAACGGCACTCGGTGAAAGGTGTGAAATAGGTGTTTCGGGACGGATGGAGCGTCTGAAATATCCGAAAAATCCAGTTATTTATGGCGGAAACGGCAATTTAACATTTCTTATGCGGCATTCTTTGGTGATAGATGCCACACCCGACCCTCTAAAAATGGGTGTTTATG
>JAFYZV010000025.1 GCA_017548525.1 Prevotella sp. | reverse complement strand
TGCTTGACCAGGTGTGGTAACTTTCCACGTTGGTGGAGTTGCACTCTGCGAGTGGGCGCGCTTCCATGGTTGTCAAATCCATCATCCAGAGGTCAGCATCCCTATGCCAAATGTGGAAACAACCCCATTCTCCAAGTGTGAAGAGGATGTATTTGCCATTGGGCGAGATGCGAGGGAGAGTGGCACTCTTCGACATTCCCGCTGCATCAAACACCATTTCTTTCTCTCCAAATTGCCTTGTCTCTGGGTCGAAACTCTTGCGATAGATGCTGTATTTGATTTCATAGGAACGTCGGATTGCCTCTCCTGTGGACACGGTATCGTTTTCATATTCAAAGTGGGCACTACAATAATAGAGCATCTTACCGTCGGGAGCCCAGAATGGGAACACCTCAAACTCTTTCGGGTCGTTCTCTATGTTCATCACCTCGTTACGATCGATGTCGTACACAATGAGGTCACTCTCGGAGTCAAGCACCTCTATCTTGTTCACGTCGCGTGTATGGAAACTCTGCATCGTCTTGTTCGTCGAATACGCAATCAGTTTCAACCAAGGATGCCATGAAGGGTAGACTCCAGCGGAGAGGATGGAGTCGTTGGCCATGTTCACCTTTTTGATGTTTCCGTCATACGTGATGATGGTGCCGCCATTTTTCTGACGGGCATGGAATTGCATCCGTTGTGGATTGTACATTTGGTAGTTATGGCAATTGATACATTGCCCGTTCACCTCATCACCAATGAGCATGTTGTCGTAAATCACACTCTCATCGTAGTTTTCAAGGCATCGCTGGTTGATGGTCAGCTCCTCGTAGGTCACGTAGGATGGTGAAATCAAGCGGTAGCTGATGTATGGGTCGATGGAATCGGGCGACACGAATATCTTGAAAGGCTCGAATTGTGTCCATTCCCCCGTGTCTTCGTTTTGCCAATACACCTCCACATTGATAGCATTCCCCTTGGCTTGTGCCGTCAATGCTTTCCATTTGTCGATGTCAGGTTGTGCTTTGATGCCTCCACACACGATTTCCTCGTTGCCAAAAGCATAGCGTGTCACCATGTCTTTGACGGGAGTATTCATCTTATTAGTCATCAGTTCAAACGAGAGAGGGGCGATATTGACAGGTACTGTCACCCCTTGGTAGGTGGGATAGATGGGTGCAGTAGTATGGCTTTTTGTAAAGGTCGTTGGTACTTTCGCCTTTTGGCAACCCACCAAGCATACTGCCAAACCTAAGATGGATATGATATGATGTATTCTTTTCATGGACTAATATGATTTTTGATTACGTGTGAAGAAATATTCAAAGTAGAACGTGCCGCCGAAACGGTCGTACATGTAGGGTTTCATCTGCTCTTCCGTCATGCCACTATACGACTGTGCGGCAGCCATGAAGTCGTTATAAGTGTCAACGACATCCTTATCAAATGGCATTTGGCTGATGTCAATTTTGTTTTCGAGATGTCCGTAAAGATAGGCTGCCTCTTGGTAATGTTTTGGCATAGGCTTCCCTTGGTGTATGGTAGCATAGTGGAAGAAGCGCGGCCAGAACATACCGATGTCTTTCACCTGTAAGGCAGCGAGGAGCGTTTGTTCCTGATAGATGGGATTGTCGCTGTCATCGTTGGAGAAGGTATTGAGGAGATATATCTCAATAAGCGTGTTGTCGCTGGTCAATAAGTCCTTCTGGCTTAGCATGGGAAGTATCGGTCCCAACTCCTTGTCTTTCTTGATGAGTTCGGCATTCTTGGTATATGGCTCATATTGTTCTGCCCATTTTGCGTAATACTTTGTTTTCTTGAGGATATCGATATACTTCTGTGCCACGACCATCTCATTGTTGAGCAGGGAACACTTGAGCATGAACTTATAGTATTCAATGCGCCAACCATATTCCACGCCATCTTCCAAGCACCAGCGATAGCAGAAGTTGGTCTGTCCATAGTGGAGGTAGAGCAATTTGCCGCCTGTCTGTGTCAGTCGTACCATAAATGGTGCCTCGCAACGTTTGTCCCCATTCTTGTAACGATACATCTCGTCACCTTGCCTTCCCTCGCGGAAAAGAGCCAAGTTCTTCATCATCCACATCATGCGGGTGGGATCTTCCCAATCACGGGCAATATCCAATACGCCATCCCAATCGACGTTCTCCACGCAACGGTTAATCTCCAACTCCGTATGGAAATTCTTGTCTTTATACCAGAAATGGTATGTGGCAAGTACGATGGCTGCCAATGCCAATACCTGTATGACCGCCCAAAGGATGACACGTTTGACGCTTGTTTGTCTTTGTTTTTTATATAATAAAGCGGCGATAACTACAAATGCCGATAGCAGATAGAATGGTATGTAATAGGCGTAGTAATCTTTGTCGATGCGGAAGAGGGGCAACGCCGTCCAATAGATGTTGGCAATGTTAGTCTCATGGTAAACGTAGCGGTAATATACCAACGGCACGGCGATGATGGCAAGCAATGCCACTACGGTAGCGATGGAACGTTGACCGATAGTCATTCCCTCCAACTTCCACGTGATAATAGCCATTCCTAACGTGGCGAGTAGTCCATAAAAACCAAACAAGGGATAAGTGACGATGGTAGATATTATAATAAATAAGGTGTAGAAAAGGGTTTTTGTCGGCAAGTTCCGATATGTCCAGATTAAAGCCATGACAACTGTCATGCCGATAGTGGCGATGAAGTAATATCCTCTCAACTTGAGATAGAAAAGCCAATAGCCTATCTGGAAGTCGGCAATCGCCAATAATGCTATGGGTATCACTAAGACGACTGCCCATTTATTGGGAATGTTAAAAGCCTTCTTTGTGAGCCACATCAACAACGCCCACCAAAGGCAGAGCAATGTTGCGCCTATCCAAGGATGGTAGAAATACTGGGTGAAGTACATACTCAACCACGCAAGAAACCCTCCCGATGCCACCATACACTGCTTGAAGAACAAAGGAGTGTATAGGAACAAGTTGAATTCTTGCACCCTGAAGAGGAGTGTCTTCTCATAAGTAATCATCACGAACCATAACGCCAATAAGGCAAAAATGGATAAAAGAACAGACAGAAGGCGCAAGGAAGAATCCTTAATGGTCTTTGGTTCTCGTTTCTTCTGCTCTTTAAGGCTTTTTTTATTCTTCTTATCGTTTTTCATCATTCAAGATAAATGTTTCGTTAGTATTTCATTTTGTATTCCATTCATACGTGTCATAACAGACTCCGCGACCGCCAAATCCCTCTTTCTGGAACAGTAAGTGGGTGTTGAGTTGGGTATAGTCATGAGTTGTAGACTTACCGAAGTCAAAATATTTGATGCCTTGATAGGGTTGGTGAACTAATTCGTCAAACAACAGGTCGAGTGCACCCCATTCTTTCCCCTTTGCGTTGGCAGAAATATATTGCACATGGATAACTTGAGGAGTTTGATAAAGGACAGTTCCTCCAAGAGCTTCATTATTGTGATAAACCATGTAGAGGCGTATGATATCGGGGAAACGCGACTGCAACAATCGTAATTCGGAGGCGGTATGGACGGGGTGTACTTGGTGCTTCTCTGAAAGATTAGCATTGAGAATCGCCCAGAAAGCCTCCATGTCATTGCTCTCACAAACAGTCAAGCCTTTGTTCTTTGCCTTTCTGATGCCTGATTTCCGTGATTCGGGAAACTTGAGAAGATGGTCGAGTGCAATTGTCGATGACAGGTCACGAGCCGTCAATACCGCATGACAACACACCGTCAAGGCATACAAGTCTTCCTCGGCGGGAATGCTATGATAAATGGCAGGTATCGTTTTGTAAACTACTTTCGTGATGCCCTGTTGGGAAAGGTAGGTGTTGAGTTCTACGAACAATTGACAAACCATTTCCCCCGTGCATCGTTCATCCATGATAAGTCCCCCGTATGTCAACCCTTGATGTGAATAGAGTGTTGTTTCCACGATGTTTGCGGGCAAGAGGGCATAAATACGGTTATATAGGAAGAAGACGATTGAATAATCCGTGAAACGGTCTTGGTGGTAATCCATGTAGCGACGGTCAAAGAGGAACGTGCCATTCTTCGACCTTGCTACAAACTGATTCCACGCATCAGCCATGTCAGGTGTGTATCGTCTAATGTCAAACATTACCTATTACCGTACATCTGCTCGTAGTATTTCTGATAGTCGCCACTGGTTACTTCCTTAATCCAGTCTTGATTTTCCAGATTCCATTTGATGGTTTTCACGATTCCTTGTGCAAACATGGTTTCAGGATACCAACCTAATTCGTTCTTAATTTTCGTGGGATCAATCGCATAACGCATATCATGACCAAGACGGTCGGCAACGAAAGTAATCAAGTCGTCGTTAATCCAATCAATACTTATGTCGCCATTCTCGTCCAATTCTTGCTTTTTCAACACCTTACGCAACTCCTTGTTCTCTTCCATCATATCGTGAATGGTCTTGATGGTGAGTTTCACGATGTCGATATTCTTCATTTCATTATGTCCACCCACATTGTAAACCTCTCCGTCTTTACCTTCTCGAACCACCAAATCTATTGCTTTGCAATGGTCTTCCACGTATAGCCAATCGCGTACATTCTCGCCTTTTCCATATACAGGCAACTTCTTGCCAGAGAGAATGTTATTGATAATCAGAGGAATCAATTTCTCTGGGAAATGATAAGGACCATAATTGTTAGAACAACGAGTAATGGTTACAGGCATGTGATATGTGTCGTGGTAAGCCATTACAATCATATCTGCTGCCGTCTTTGATGCGCTATAAGGACTATGAGGACAAAGCGGAGTTTCTTCCGTGAAGAATCCCTCTGCGCCTAACGAACCATAAACTTCATCTGTAGCTACTTGATGGAAACGTTTTCCTTCTTTCCATGTAGGATAACCGTCTTCGCCTTTGCCTGTTACCCATGCTTTGCGAGCAGCATCTAACAAGTTTTGTGTGCCGAGAATATTCACGGAAAGGAACAATTGTGGGTCTTCAATCGAACGGTCAACATGACTCTCTGCGGCAAAATTAACCACATAGTCAATATCATATTCGGCAAACAATTTGTCTGCCAATTCTCTATCGCGAATATCTCCCTTCACAAAGACGCAACGATTCCCGTCAATGTCTTCTTTGATTGTACCCAGATTGCCAGCGTAAGTCAATGCGTCAAGCACGATAATCTTAATGTCTTCATTCACGTATTTCTTGTTTAAGAGATACTTGATGAAGTTTGAACCGATGAAGCCTGCGGCTCCTGTAACTACTATCATCTCTGCGTCGTTTTAGAATCGGACTGCAAGTTTAAGAATTTTTTGGGGAAACGGGGAATTGCGGGGCGAAGTTTGGCGGGCGAGAACATCATTGTTCAGAAGTTGAC
>JAFYZV010000207.1 GCA_017548525.1 Prevotella sp. | reverse complement strand
TTTCCGTAACTTTGTCAGCGGTAATCATGGGCTTAATTCTTGTTTAATTCTTTATAAGTAATTGATAATCACATATAAAGGTACAAAAATAATCCCAGATTACCAAATTTTTTGAGAACTTTCTTATCCCGAACTCGCGTAATACTACATATTATTAACAACAAATACTATCTATCATGAAAAAATTATTATTGACTTTCGCTTTTGTCATCGTGGCAACTTTTGCCGCAATGGCGCAACAAATCTCCGTAGTCTCATCTGGTGGTTCAACCTCTTTGTACAGAACGCTCCAAGAAGCTATCGAAGGGGCTGACCCTGGTAGCGTCATCTATCTGCCAGGAGGAGGATTTTCCATTGCCGACAGCGTAAAGATTAATAAGAAACTCACCATTATTGGTATTGGGCATAAATCAAATAATGACAATGTGGATGGCATAACTACAATTTCTGGAAATCTTTTTTTCAACGAGGGCAGTAGTGGTAGCGCTGTAATAGGGTGCTATATTACTGGCAACGTGTATATAGGGGATGAAGATGTTGCTGTTAATGAGGTGTTGATTAGGTATTGTAATCTAAATAGCGTACAAGTGAAAAACAGCAACTGCAATGAAATTAATGTCAATCAAAACTATGTTCGGAATTCCTCAAATTTTGGAGAATCTAATGCTATAGTAAAGAATAATGTTCTACATTCCATAGGTAGAGTTAATGGAGGATTTATTATATCAAATATTATATTTAATGGATTTAACAATTATAACGAAATGTACCACTATGAGTATTCTGGAATATATGCAAATTCAACAATAATCAAATATAATATCATTCCATGTAAAAACGAATCACCAGGGGCATATTACTATGCAACTATTCGTGGAAATAATAATACTATTGATACAAATATGTGTAGAACTGAAACAGGTGATAATCCCATAAATATTGGCGATTTAGCATGGGAAGATTTATTCAAAAAATATTGTGGAATATCACCTACTTCAGATTTCCATTTCAGTGATGACTACGCTCAATACGAACACATAGTTGGCATCTATTCCGGCACAGGCTTCAACGACAATCAACTGGCTCCCGTTCCTTATATAGTTGCTAAGGATGTGAAGGAGCAGACCGATGCCTCGGGTAAGCTCAATGTGAAGATTCGTGTCAAGGCAGGACAATAAATGTAAGAAACTATGAGTAGGAAAAGATTATACAGTCTGTTTGCCTGCCTGCTCTGCCTGTTGCCCGTTCTGATTCAAGCGCAATCGCTGACACGATATGAATACTGGTTTGATGACAATTTCAGCGGTAGGGTGTCGAAAAGTATGAGCGGCACCGACAAGTTGGTCAATCTCAGCATCGACACTGAACAATTGGATAATGGTGTCCATAAGTTCAGTTTTCGTGCCAAGCAGTCGGATGGTTATTATTCCGCCGTCACCAGTTCGCTTTTCCTCAAGCGACCTGCAGCCCAGAACAGCGTGATGGAGTATTGGTTTGACGACAATATCGACCAACGGGAAAGCATGAGCATCAGCAATACAGAAGATGAACAGACTTTCGAACTTGACTTGCGTGACAACGCAAAATATCCTTGGGGCTTCCATAAGCTCAACATGCGCATCACCTTGGAAGGCGGTGGAGAAAGTGCCGTTTATTCCTCCCCCGTCCTCAAACTCTCTGCTGGCAAGGCCACTCAACTCGAATACTGGATTGATGATGACTTTGCCCACGTCCATACCATTAGTGGCAGTCTCGCCTCTGACGGACAAGACTATCTCTTCGTCAACGACCTCGATTTAGGCGATGTCTCTCCAGGCCATCACCGCCTCTATTGCCGTGCAGTGAGCAACAGCAAGCGAACTGTCAGTGCCGTTACAATGATACCAATACTGGTGAAGTCCCGTTTTAATGTGAGCAGTGCCAATGTCAAAGTGACACAATACAGTCTCTCGGTAGACAACGAGACACCAGTCGTTGCAAAGCTCGGTAGCCCCGACAATGACATCACCTTTGAACAGGATTTTGACGTACATGACCTGACACCTGGCACTCATACCTTGAAAGCCAAGTTCTGGAACGACCTCGGTGCTTGTGTGGGCGAGGAGTCTCAATTCACCGTAACCGTGCCCGAGACACCCACTATCACTCTCAATGCGACGGAGGCCCTTGGCAGCGTTCAACTAAGTTTCAATGTTCCAAGAAGCGTGCATCGGTACACCCTGAACCGCCGGGATGCCAACGGTGTCAAGGCTGTTATCTACAAATGTCCCGAAAACGTGGCTGGCGGTGGATTCTATACCGACACTCCACCAGCCGGCAGTTACACCTACTTCGTACAGGGCAGTTATCGTGATGCCTCTGGCACCTCACACTTAGTTTCCACCGACGAGGTGGCTGTCAATGTGGCAGAAGTTCAAGCCCCAAATGGCTTCGGATACATCACTGGCATCATTTGGCCCAAATACGGAGCTGCCACCATGCACCACATCGTCTATTCCGACGGTTGGGAGACCACAATTACTGACAAATACTTCGAACGGCAGCAGATTCCTGTAGGCACCACGCTGACCATCTCCGTCAGGGGCAACTCACGAGAGGAGTTTGAGACGGCAACCGTCACTGTCAAGGCTGGAGAGAACCTTGTCAGCTTAAAGGATTTGAATAATTTCGAATATGAGTCCAAGCCTAACTGCTACAACCACGACTTGGGTTTCTGTTCCGACCTCGATTGGGTAGGTAACAACTACCAGTTCTCCGTGAAGAACGTAACCCGCAACACTTGGAGCGGCTATGTGCGCCTGCGTATCATCACCAAGGACAAGGCACTGAAGGAAAAGCTAAAGGAGGAAGAGGAAGGCGGTGATGGCGAGTCCACCGACCCATCCTTAGAGGAGGATTATGGCGAGATAACGCCTGGACTCCGTGCTGAGGACAACTACGTCTATGTCTATTCTCAGGAAATCCAGAATCTCAAGAGTGGAGAGTCCACCATGGTGAGTCTGTCGCTCGACGATGTGTTCGCACCTGACAAGAAAGATTGGTACTACATCTATTTCGAGTCGGTGGGGAAATGGAACATCGACCCGAAGGGTTCGGAGAAGGTGAAACTCATCGGCATCGACTTGGACTACAGCGTCACTGAAAACCCCACGCTGAGGAAGGTTGATAAGAAAGACCTCAAGTTGGCTGTGGACAAAGAATTGTGGCAGGATGCTGAGTATGCAGCCAATATCATTCTCGCCTGTTGCAGCAAACTCAACCAACTCAACGGCATCATCGGCAACTTGGGGGATATCGGCTGGGTAAAATTGTCAAAAGTGTACAAAGAGAAATACCCTATTGACCTGAATGACCTCAACCAGTACATTGACGAAGCCATTGAGACAGGGAGTACCGCAGAGTTCAAGGAAGACTTGATGATGCAGGCATTCCTCTTCGAAGTGTTCGGCTACAACGCGCTTGACTTTGCAAATGCGTTCCGTGAGAAAGTCGCCAACGATATCTTCAAGTATTCAAAAGGTGTTGAAGAATACTTGGGGGGAGCCATGGAAGTTCTAAAATACATCCGGGATTATCGTACTTGGGAAATGATGGATGATTATGAGCGTTACTTCTATTGCGCTGATGCTATCCTTGACGCTGCCGACCGATATATGGACACTCCAATATGTCAAATGTTCAAGGTATATACCAAAATCGGCAAATCACTCATCCAGAAAGCTCTCGAGTATGGTGCTACTTTATACGACAATTACGCTGGTAGTATGTTGAAGGATAATGCTGCTTCACCTGGTGATAAAAAGGACTACAATCGCAATATCGATTTCAAGATTATGGTACGTACAAACTCTTTGATGAATTACTTCGGTGATAAGTATTTCAATTTTGAAGAAAACGGCACTTCTCCTATCCGCAATGTGGTGGTGAAAGCTCACAATATTCCAGGTCAACCAGAAGCGATTGCGACTTTCTATTTTGATCTCGTGCCAGTGTCTGACGGTGTCATGCTCAAACAGACAAGTACGCACGACGAAAGTCTGCTGGATGATAATAAACTCATCGATAGGATGTGGATGGAAATAAAGTGGAAGAATGGACGCACTACTATGGTGCCACTGCGTGATGACATTGATGGTGTGGTCTTCAAACAAGCCACCTTAGGACAACTAGCCCATCTGTATACCGTCTATCTCCAGTCGGAAACGACAACATTTGACAATATGGCAGATGAAATTCAAATTAAAGAATAGCAGACTATGAGAAAAATAGCAATCACCATACTGGCAGCCGTCCTCATGTTGACGGCACAGGCACAGAAAGTAACGTTCAATTCTCCAGGCATCGAGGCCGGTGTGAGACACCACCTCGGACTGGATGCGAACGCGGACATCCCGCAGAGCCGCACAGACACCATCACAGCCATCGACCTGTCAGGACTGGGTATCACCGACCTGCGTGACATTGTGTACCTACCAAACGTGCGGACGCTCGACCTGTCGGGCAATGAGATTACGAACGTGGGGCCGCTCAACGTACTTGACTCCCTGTGCGAACTCAACTTGAAGAAGAACGCATTAGAGAGTATCAACCTACTGGCATTCTCCAATGCGGACAAGATGATGGTGGATGTTACCGCCAATTACATCGAAGACTTTTCCTATCTATTCGACTGCATTAAATGCCAGTTCACACTCATTGGCATGAATCGCCAGCAGAAGAAGGACATCCCTTACCTCGATGTGTACCAACTATATGCTGACGTGAAAGACAACGGGCAGCCCGTCATCTGGTACCGTGGCTTCACCAACATGCAAGAAACGCCCGTGATGGTGTGCGGCGATGCCCGAGCAGATGCCACCATCGACGGGCACTTGAATAGTATTGCCATTCCGGGTACACCAACTGGAACAACCGCCGTGGTGCTCAGTTGCGGGGCTCTGAGCGATACGACCTATATCGTTCCACCAGCAAACTTTGTGGTAAAAGCAGGCGAAACTATCACGATAGAAACAGGATTGCCAGATGACTATTGTGTGCTTTATGCCTACGCTAACTATGGCAACGTGGAAATAGATGGCAATGCCATAAGATACACTACAGATAATGACGTGGAAGATACCATTCATTTCTGCTATTGTCTGGGTGAAACGCTCAAGGGTTTTTCTCGTTTCTATCTGAACATGGTGTTGCTGGGTGATGTAAATATGGATGGAATGACGGACATCAGCGATGTGGTGGCAATGGTCAGCTATATTCTTGGTTCGGAGCCGAGTGTATTTAACAGAACTGCAGCAGACTTGAATAAGGATAGTAGAATCGACATCAGTGATCTTGTTCGCATTTTGAACCTCATTTTAGGACAATAAGACACTTTCCATTTTTGAGTAGGAGGTAAATGCTGATAGAAGTGTTTACCTCCTACTTTGTGTTTACAGAGATTATTCCTATATAATCAAAAGGCAAATCAGCGAAATATGAGGAAGATGGTTAAACCATGTTCCACAAAAGAACCAACCAACTTAGCTACTAAACACGCTATTGAACCAATGAAAGCATGGGAAACAGCCTCAAATTATTAAATCTTTGACGTAGATTAATAAAACTTCGACGTGAATTATATAAACTTTGGCGTAGATTATTAAAACTTCGTCGAAGATTTAATAATCTATCATTACCATCCTGCAAAAACCCCATTAATCATTAAGAATGAAACATTTCAAGTTTCACTCATCTTTCGGGAGTTAAGGAGTTAAAGGGATGTTACATGGTTACAGCTGTAACCGTAACCGTTTGCAATGCTACTCCGTTAGAATGGGTAGCCGATAGCTAAGTGGATACTTTGACTATCCTTAAACGATGGTAGATTGTAGAATCCTGTCTTGTAGGGTAAGTGTAAGCCGATGCCCCAGTCTATTCGTATGACGAAGAAGTCGAGATCGTATCTCAAGCCTATGCCTGTTCCCAATGCCATTTCCTTCAAGATGTTCTTGACATCAAACTTGGAGTTGGGTCGGTTTTCATCGTCATGGATAGCCCAGACATTACCTGCATCGAGGAATAGTGCGCCATAGAGATTTCCGAAGAGACGAGGACGATATTCAAGATTCATCAATAGTTTGATGTCGCCCGTCTGGTCGAGATAAGACGATGTGCGAGTCGTTGGCAAATAAGCACCAGGACCGATGCTGCGGACAGTGAAGGCACGGATGCTATTGGCTCCTCCCACGTAGAACTGCTCGGTGTAGGGGGCTGCCGATGAGTTGCCATACGACCAAATAATGCCAGCATCGGCGTGAAATACGAACTGGTTGTGCGACAACAGATTCCACGTCTTGCGGAATTCGGTCTCTATCTTGAAGAACTGTGCGTATGGGTTCTTGAACATCGTCTTGTCTTTCTCCTTCCATCTCTCGCCGAAAGCCACGTATCCAAGTGATAAGAGGTTGGCTGCTTCGCTCACGGTTGTTTGCCAGAACACGGGATTGAGGTAGTCCTTGGGGCTATTATATAAATAGGTGTATCTCATCTTGGGGATGAACTGGTCTTTCATCGATACCTTGAGATAGGGGCTTCGCTCCATGATTTCATCAAATTCCGCCGTATGGCTCGTCATGTAGTTGTATTGCAGATGGATAGGACTGAACTGATGCAATGATGTTTCTGATGTCTGGAAATGGTATGTCAACTCGCCTGAGACGACATGTCGTTTGAAATAACTTGCCCTATTAATGACATTTGTTGCTCCTTTCAATACAGTAGATGGCGTGGTGTAATATCTCCGTCTCTTGATAAAGGGAATCAATAAGCGTGGTAATTCAAGTGACGCATCCATACCATATTCATAAGTGTGTATCCTATCGCTCGTTCCCTCGGCACGGTGTCCTGTCTGCCACTCATAGCTACCATGGGCATTGACATCGAGAATCTCGCCACCACGGAAAGCGTTTCGCTTAGTGAGACCCACTACCATACCTGGTCCTATCCACCCACTTGTCTTTCCCATGAGGTTAGACTCCACGTAGAAATCGTATGGTTTATCGAACACGCAATTGATAACCAAGTCAAGGGTGTCGCAAGTTGCCGTGGTGTCTCGTGGTGAAAATCGGAAGTCCACCATACTGAAGATACCATTACTCGTAATCTTGTTGAGTGACTGTTGGTGCTTATCGTAACTGTATAGTTGACGTGGACGCAATTTCAAGTCGCGTAACACCACACGGTTTCTCATGGGGGGGTGCTTGCCGTTAAATACAGAAGTGAAGCTCCTGTGCCGGAGAGTATCTTGCAACCGTTCCATGATACTTTTGCGAAGCTCAAGTTGTATTTTCCCAATGTACCATTGGTGTTGTGCATTCTCGGGGATATTTTCCACCTGTTGCAGCTTCAATTCCACGTGTCCTGGACGTACCACAGTATCGGCAAGGTAGCGCGAATAAGTTGGCTGGTAGTAATAATAACCATTGTTGCGGAGGAGGTTGCTCGTTCTTGTTCGTTCTGCATTCAAAGTTGACACATCAAAAGGCGAGCCAGAATGGATGAATGCGTTCTCACGTTCTGCCGCAATGAGGCTGTCAGCCCCCTTGGGAAAGTTCAAATATGTGATACTATCGAGAGTAAAGAGGTGTCCCATGTCTACCTCATATTCAATTTTTGCCTTTTTAGGATTTTTCTGCGTGATGGTCTTTGATGTCACCCGTCCATGGAAGTACCCATGGTTCTTCAGTACAGATTGTGCCACGGAGGCTCTAAGTTCTGGATTGACCCAACTCATGAGGACTGGCTCCTTCCCGAAGTTCTTTTGGAACCATTGCCCAGTCTTCGACTCTGAGTTGGCAAAGGCATTCCATACCCACAAGCGGAATTGGAAAGGTGTGCGATAATAACTGCTTCCAAACAGGGAGCCATTAGGCGCACAAGCCAGTGCCGCCTCTAATTCCTCTTGCGTCTCTATGAAATGGTCGTTCTTCTCATAGTTTACATACTTGATTTTTGTGAGACCCGTATATAGTTGGTCATCTTCAGGAATGTTCTTGGTGCTTGAGCAAGCGCATAACACCATGGTGATGCAGACCAACACCCAAACACATATATGATTGTATAAAGATGTATGCCTTATGCTATTGCGAAGTGCTGTCATTTCTTTCTGTTTCATTCTTGTTGGTCCTTTCCACATTGACAGAGTCCCTGCGATAAGTTCGGATGGGTAAGGTGTCTTTCTTATCCTTCCAATGGAAGATGTCCATGAAGTGTTGCAGTTTCCTTCGCCAGATGAAACCACCGCCATATTCGCTGACATTCCCCTCTAACCAATCGTAGGAGTCACGTTCATAGAATAGCTTGAGGAACTGGGATGAGTTTTGGTTTAAGCGGTATTCAAACTGCACGTTATTGAAGAACGACTCGTTTTGGTTCTCCACATCTGAGCCAGATGACAACTTTCCACCCACGATAATGCGCAAGCGATTGTTCCAAAGTCTCTTGGCAAACTTAAAAGAATAGTCGGTATGCACATTGCCGTAGGCATCAGTAGAGTTATCCATGCCAAAACTTAAGTCGAGGGTTCGCAGGGCATTTCCTGCGATGCCATTGATTTGGTTTTGCAAGAATGCGCTTAAGGCACTATTCATGGAGAAGGCACTGGTGTTGCCATCGGCAAGGTACATGCCCGTAGTCAAGAGGGTGACGGCAAGCTTGCCTCGTTCCTCTTTGCTCATGGTATTGAGTTGATTGCTGATGGTCATGTCCTGTGGGGCATCGATGACAAACTCCAGTCCCATATCATTCAATGTCTTGGTGATAACCACACCACAATCAAACTCCACCATACGGCTCTGTTCGCCCTCAGAAGAGACGGCAGCCTTGGTTGTCTCCGTAGCCGTGATATTGAGTCGGGGATTCATGGCATCACCATTAAACTCGATATAGCTACCATCCTGTATGGTAAAAGTCTTCAATGGTATCACGGGTAAGGAGTATTTCATCTCACCATTGCTCAAAGTGTATCGTCCTGTCAACCTAATGTTGTCTGAGGGGCTATATCGCATTCTCAATTCACCGCCGCCGATTAGGTCAACGTAATTGGACTTATCGGCATTTAAGGCACAGAGAATATGTGCGCTCTCGTCAATATTGAGCGTCAAGTCCATGTTGAATCCCGTCAATGGGGGGCGAGACACCACTTGCTGGGTGGTGTCGGCAAAGTCTGTGAATTTCACCAGTTCGTCCAATTGGTTATCGGTGGTGAGTGGTGAGTCACGGAGAATATAGGTCATGTCAGTAGACCCCAACACGTCTAACCGTCCCCGCATGTTTAGGTTATCGAGGTCGCCTCGCATGAACCCTAAGAAGTTGACAAATGCTTTTCCGAAAGTCTCTGACCTACTGTTTTCCTTGGAATCGATGATTTGGAAATTTTCGGCTTTCATCCTGACATTCATATTTATATGGTCGAGGTCGGAGAAGTCAAGATTGCCTGAAGCCATCAAAGGATTCGCTCCCTTGGTGTCGTTGCTGCTATACATATTGAAGTTCTCGAAGAGCAACTTGCTATTGGTGATGGTCACGGGGTCATTGTCAAATCGCAGACGAACACCATACGGAACGCTCTTCATGTAAGCAGAGTCTAAGTAGACCTCTCCGTTGACATTAGGTTTAGATAACGCCCCTTTTATCGCCAACGTACCCTCACCATATCCATCAAAACCGATGATATGGTCAGGAATGAAACCATTGACCAAAGAGAGTGGCATCCGTATCAAGTTGAGGTCTGCGTCGAGGTAGCCGTCTCCCTTCGAACTATAAGTACCCTTTACGGTTGCCACGTCTGTGCCATTTTGCGACAAGATTCCATCAACGTAGTGGCTTCCATCCGACTTTGGCATATAGACAAACTCTGACGCAAGGTCTCCCATGGTACAACGCTCATATTCCAGTTTCTTGATGGCGAGGCTCGATGACACCGATAAGTCCTCCTCTGTCTTGATGACATGGAAGTCGCCGCTCATCATGCCAGCGATATTAGGTGTGTAAGGCAACACAGACATGATGCGCTCCAAGTCTATCTTGTTGACACTGACCGTAATGTCCTGTAGTGCCTCTTCATTATCATCATTGGTATAAACTTGAAGACCAGTGCCATCCTCTGATTTCAACACCACATCGGCTGACACACGGAGGTCATTGCCCAAGTATACATAATTGTCCTTATTGATATTAAACGCCTTATATCCAAGGATGGCATCCTTACCATAAGAGTGGAACATGAGACCGCTGTCTGCCATTTCTGCCGAAACGCCGAGTTGCAATCCCAATTTGTCTTTCGAATCAAAGACGGAGGTGGTGATGTAAGTGCCTTTCTCTGTCAAGCCTCCCTTTGCCAAAGCATTGAAGACGTATTGAGGGTTACGTTCATTATTCCGTATCTGTGCGGAATAGTAGGTATTAGCAGAATCGGAATGAATGGCAAAATGGATGGTGTCAATTAAGATGCTATCAGCCATAAGCGAGTCTACATGCAACATGCCATTCAACCCCATGATAGGCGAAGACGTTAAGTGGCAATTGAGATCTTTGATACCATATCCATATTTATTGAGCAACTGGATGATAAAGTTGTCTTTGCCACTCGATAGGTTGACATGGGCATTGGGCAATCGCTCACGGATTCGCAATTGGTCGATTTGCCGGTCTTTGTATTGTCTCATCACTTCTTCGTAGACATCTGTCCCTGTCGTGAGTAGGTCTTCATAGTAGTGGCTGGCATCCATATCCACATGGAAATCGGCGCAATCGATGACAGCATGGGTCGTATCGGGGCATGAAAACATGTCGATGACCATGTCGTCGGGTCGGTAATATTTCTGTTCGTCACGGATGGTTAAGTCGCTGACGAGACCTCGTAGGCGATGACATCGTTTCATATCGGAGTCGAAATCGAGATGGGCGCAGCCGCTCGCAGCGAAGGGATGTCCCGCTAATCCTAACTTCTGCAAATCCATTTTGCCGATGTCGCCAACGAGGGTGCCGCACAAATGATTCTTCGAAACCATTGCATCCAAGTCGATGTCACCATTCAACAGCGGGTTGGTACTATGGATATTCGCTTTGGTTCTGCCATTCTGCATGGTAACATCTGCAGAAATGTTATTCAAGTCATAACCGCCATATTTGAATTTCTGGATATTCGCCTTGGCCCTTAATTGTGTTTTAGGAGAGGTAAAATCTGTCCCTGTACCTTTCAGGGCGACTTTTCCCGTGAAAGGACTTAGACCATAGTTGGGTGCAAAATGCTGGAGAGGTAGGTTGGTTGCATCAGCCTCAACTTGGTATGCCTCCTTAGCTTGGTCGTAGTCAAACTTTGCCTTGACCTTTCCGCCGCCTTCTTGGAGAGAGACATTGCCGTTGTATCTGTTGCCATTGGCTTTCACGTTACCGTTTAGTGCAATGTTCTTAGGAATGTTGATGTCTTTCTTCACGTCATTTGGCAGCAGTTCCTTGATGAAACCTACATCGTGTGCCTTTCCGTCAAATGTGACATCGGCTTTCAGTTTGTCTAAGTTGTCAAGATGCTCAGCGTGGCCAGAGGCCTTCAAGTTGAAAGCGGTGGGTAATTTCATTTGCAAGCCTTTGAAATCGAGACGTTCCATATTGCCCTTTACCACGCCATCAATGGACAGTGGGTAGTTAGGCCATTTCTTTCGGAATCCAGCGGGCGTGTCACCCATGTATTTCATGAGGTCTTGCTTGCCGATGGAGGCATGGATGTTGGCATTCAGTTTCCCTGCGTCCTTGATATCAAACGTGTTGAGATCCATATCGAAGTCTGCCTTGATACTTGAGTCTGGTGTCTTGATGCTACCATCATTGATGTGCAGGGTTTTGTCGTCCATGGATAAGTTGCCTGACATATCTTTCAGTTCTATGCCACTCTTCTCTTTCAGTGAAGCCTTCTTTAATTTGGCAGATAGTTTTATTGGTGTCTCAAAAGAAATGTCTTCCATGCTGACATTGACATCACGAGCCTCGATATGGTTACTGTCAAAACCGCTTCGGGCATGGGTATTGTTCTTGTCGTCGTATTTTACACGTCCGTCTTGAAGGTCAAGTTTTCCTACCTTGTATTTCTTTCCATTGAGATCAATATCGCCCTCCTTGGCAGTTGCCTCTCCAATATGCGCCTGTATTTCTTGGGAATCACCAGGTAAGGTAACATGTACGTCAGATTTTTTGATGTGAAGGTTATCGACACGGATTCTCCAAGGCACATCTGTTTGGGTCGTGTCATCGGGTACAGTGTCGCTTAACGCCACGTCAATTTTCGCGTCAGCCATTTGCGCATCGTCAATGCGGATGGTCTTTGCACCAAGATCGATACCATGGCTTTTGACAGAGAGCTTACCAATGGTTCCTTTAACTCTTGTATCATCAATAAAATCGGTGGTATTGACTTTCGCATCCTGAAATTCCAATTGGTCGATTTCAACCCTTTTCTTGAACAATGGCCCCAATTTCACGTCTGCCACAACTTTCTTGAAATCGGCTATGGTGTCCTTCACTTGGGGAAGGGAGTCGTTCTGCTTGATGACCTTCACGCCCTCCATACCCAACTTCAATGGGAATTCCAGTCGGACTTTTTCCACAGAAACTTCCATGCCCGTCTTCTCTGATGTGTATGCTGCCGCTTTCTTGGATGCCCAGTCTTGGAAAGGCGGGAAATACAACAAGGCAGCACAGACACTGGCTATGGCAACGGGGATAGATGCCGCTATGCCTCCCCATTTCAAGAACTTCTTCATCTTCTGTGCATCATCATGAGTTTGGGGCTATGCGATTATTCTCGTACACTTTCCGTTATGGCTTGCCATAGTGGGTCTTGGGGAATGGGCGAGACCACGGAAATCTTTTGTCGGGAAACAGGATGAATAAACTCCACCTTACGGGCTAACAACGAGATACTACCATCTGGATTGCTCCGCTTGGCACCATACTTCAAGTCACCCTTGATGGGGCATCCAATCTTTGACAATTGACAACGGATTTGGTGATGTCGTCCTGTCAGTAGCACTATCTCCATCAAGGTGTAATTATCCGACTTGGCAACGACTCGGTATTTCAGTCGTGCGAGTTTGGCATGTGGCTTTTCCTTGTCGTAGGCATAGCTCTTGTTCTGTTTCTCATTGCGTACAAGCCAGTGTTCCAATGTTCCCTCCAATTGTTCCGGGCATTCCTTGGTGATTGCCCAATAGGATTTGTGAACCTCTCCATTGGCAAACATCCTGTTCAGGCGTTCCAAAGCCTTGGATGTCTTGGCAAAAACCACCAATCCAAATACGGGTCGATCCAACCGATGCACTACCCCAAGGAACACCCGTCCTGGCTTGGCATATTGCTCCTTGATATAAGCCTTGACGCTTTCAGAGAGGGGCTTGTCACCCGTCTTGTCGCCTTGCACCATCTCGCCGCTCTCCTTGTAAACGATGATGAGATGGTTGTCTTCAAAGACTACTCTCATGCAACTAACTATGAACTAAGAACTATGAACTGTTCAGAACATCGGAAAACCCGTGTGTTGCGCTTTGATAGCCATGGTTTCCATCTCGATGAGCCATCCTGGACGGCACACCTTGGCATGGACGATGACCCACGGCTTATCAGGGAAACGCTCTTCATATAATCGACGAACCACTTGATAGTCAGCAGCATCGCGAATGTAAACAATCATATAGGCAGCCTCGTCATAGCTGCAACCTGCCTCAGCCAAGAGTGTTTCAACATTCTCCCACATCCGATGGCATTGTGCAACCACGTCGCCACGGTGCATAATCTCTCCCTTGTTGTTGATACTGGCAGTACCAGAGACAAACACATGTCTACGATCGCCATAATCTATATATGTGCCACGCTCGAAACTCACGCCGTAGTCGCTTGTGCGATTCAAATGTGAAGCGGCATAGAGATAGTGTACTTGTTCTTTGCTGATGCCATCAATAGCGTAAGCGTCCATTTGAGAAAGAACGTGTGCATTCGCTTGTCTGCCTCCAATGCCTGTACTGGCGATGAAATGGGTTTGATCGGTTAGGTTTTGCGTGAAAAACACTTCGTTGCGGGCTTTCACCACGCCTTGATAATTCAAGTCAACATCATTGACAAAGAACCATGTTCGGATGCAATTGTCGGCTAAACTACATCCCTCACGGATAAGTTGCATGACATAATCATTAAGAAGAAGGCGCGTCTGCCGTTCCGAGTCTTTTGCAAGGTTGTTTGCACTGCCCATCCACAAATGCCTAAAATTCCCATGGGTTGCCTCGTAAAGTCCCGTGGGCAAAGCCTTTGTTTGGACATTGGTCATCAAGTAAGCCCATAATGCAATTTTCGTTCCATTCATGGGAGCTTGCTGAATGATGGATAAAGCACTATCGGGACTTTCCAGTTCGTAATTGATTAACTCATCACTTTGGTTGGCAGCATCACTAAGGAAATATCTTTTGAATATTGGTCGGGCATTCTCTAATTCCTCCACCCTCAATTTAGCGAAAGTGTGGAGAATGGTTTCCACCTGTTCGTGGTAGTTGAAAAGTTGGTTGGTGATGCTGATGGTAATATGATATTCTTTTACCTCTGTTCCATTGTCGAAACTGAAAACCTTTGCGATAGAGTTATTGTATTCAATGGTTTTATACATGTCGATTGATTTTGCTGCAAAATTAGAAAAAAAAACTGAATTTAGCAATTCACATTCCACAATTATCAATTCACAATGGGTAAATGGTAATTGACAACTGGCAATTCCACTTAATTTTAGTTAATTAAAAAGAAAATCAACTAAATATTTGGTGATTTTTCGTATGTTTGCATTCACAACGGATAGAATGGAAAAGAAGCAAAAGAAAAGCAGAAAATTTGCCCGACGATTGGCGTGGCACATCATCCTGATTGTGACACTGATTAATATGTTTATCATCAGTGCCGTGTTGTTTCTCGTCGTCGCGGGGTCGAAAGGGCAGTCCGTACTGCGTTCACACGACTTGATCAATGTCATAGGAAGCAAACTGGAGACCATGCTGACAGCGGTCGAGGCAACAGCCATAAACAATGTGGCAGAGGTGGAAGCAAATTTAGACAGCCCTGAAAAGGTGTTCGCTGCCCTGGAAAAAGAATTGAGATTGAACAATCATTACATCGGGTGCTTTGCAGCATTCGAGCCAAACTACTATGCAAGTCAAGGCCGATGGTTTGAACCGTATGTGATATACCGCGATAGCACCCATATAGAGCGGGCACAAATGGGGTCTGCTATACACGATTATTTTAAGAGGGAATGGTATGCCGAGGGATTCAAAAAGGAAGAAGGGGAGCATGGCTATTGGTCGGATCCATATTTTGATGCTGATGGGGCTAAAACCATGCTGTGCAGTTATATCCTGCCCATTCGAGACCGTCAGGGGAAAAAAGTTGGCGTATTTGGCATCGACTTGCCCATAGACTGGCTGACAAAGTCAATACGGGAACAGGAAGAAATAGAAATGAAAGAAGAACTCATTGAGGTTAACCCAGATGATCAAGACGATGAAGAAAGACCTATCTATAGCTTTGTCATCGGGAGCAAAGGCCAGTATATCGTACATCCAGACAAGAAAGCCGTACTAAAAGGGAGTTTCAAGGAAGCCGTGGAGGCGACACCCGACTTAGTAGACGACAGTGTACTTCATAAGATGCTATCGGGAGAAAGCTCTATGCTCGAAAGGATAAACATCAATAACACACGATATTATATTAGCTACTCCCCGTTGAGCCATACAGGATGGACGATGGCTGTTACGCAACATTGGGCTTTGGTCTATATTTGGGGAATCATTATCAGTATCTTCATATTGTTTGTCGTCATTATCGGTACCATTATCATCTTCTTCACCACTCACCTCAGTATCTGGCGTGCCACCAAACCACTCCGTTTCCTCACAAATTCGGTCAATGAGGTTGCCAAAGGTAATTTTGAAACACCATTACCAAAGTTCAAACATAACGACGAGATTAGCCAACTGCGCGATTCATTCGAAACCATGCAGCGATCCCTCACGAAGTATGTGGAAGAGTTGAAAGACACTACGGCTTCGACGGCAACTATAGAGAGTGAACTGCGTATTGCCCATAACATCCAAATGTCTATGTTGCCTAAGATATTTCCACCCTTCCCAGAGCGTAACGACATTGAAATATATGGTATGCTTACACCAGCCAAGGCAGTAGGTGGTGACCTTTACGACTTTTTCATCCGTGACGAAAAGCTCTTCTTTTGTATCGGTGACGTCTCTGGTAAAGGCGTTCCTGCATCACTTATCATGGCTGTCACAAGGACACTGTTTCGCAACATTGCCGCCCACACTTCCAAACCCGACAATATCGTTGCAGCCCTTAATGATTCTATTTGTGAGGGTAATGACGCTAACATGTTCATAACCGTTTTCGTCGGGGTGCTTGACCTTCCCACAGGTCGTCTACGCTATTGTAATGCAGGACACGATGCACCATATATCCAAGCAGCCCGACTTCGTTGCGACTCTAACATCCCTATCGGCATCATACCAGGAAGAAAATTTTCGCAACAAGAGACCAAAATCACTCTTGGCACCACTATCTTCCTGTATACCGATGGACTGACAGAGGCAGAGAATGAAATACATGAACTATTTGGAAGGACTCGTGTTGCGAATATCATTGACTCATTCGTAGAATCATGTCAAAACGAATCCGAAGGCTCACCCCAAGAATTAATTGAACGCATGATAGACGCAGTACACCAATTCGTTGGCGATACAGAACAAAGTGACGATCTTACGATGCTCGCCATCAAATATACCTTAAAGAAAAAGACGGATCGCTTTACACGACGGCTCGTACTTCAAAATGACGTGCAGGAAGTGCCACAGTTAGCTGCTTTCGTCGATGAGGTGTGTGAGGCTGTTGGTTTTGACATGTCAACCACCATGAAAATGAATCTCGCCATAGAGGAGGCCGTTGTCAACGTGATGAATTATGCCTATCCTGCCGATGTGAAAGGTGAAGTGCGCATTCAGGCAGAGGTGAACGATGTACGCCTGAAATTTACTATTAGTGACGACGGAATGCCATTTGACCCAACGGAGAAGCCCGATGCAGACATCACCCTCCCTGTCGAGGAACGAAGCATCGGTGGCTTGGGCATACATCTTGTCAGGCAAATCATGGACAGCATCAACTATGAACGCATAGACAACCAGAACATCTTCACACTTCGAAAGAAACTTGGGTAGCTCGCCGCCCCATAGTAATAAAAACAGGGTCTACGCCAAGTGCATAGACCCTGTAATGATTTGTGAACGACTTATTTACTTGATGAGTGCATTGCGAGCCTCAGCAATCTTTTCCTTCGTCTCTGCCAATTGAGTCTTCAATTGGTCAACGGAATTGGCATTCAGTGGTTCGAGAGCCTCAATGGCCTTAGCTACTGGCTCGAAACTTGAATCATACTCAGCAAGGCGCTTCACGGCATCAGACAGCAATACGATACGGTAAGTGACATTGGCAGCAGCATCGTCATCAAAAGCCGTAAGGAATTTGTCCGTGTTTTGCGACATCGCGTAAATATCTTCCACGAGAGATCCTGACACCATCTGCCAGAAATAGTTGATACGGCCATTCTCGTTCATGGCATCATAAAGCTTCTGCCCTGTCTCATAGAGTGTAGTCGCCTCAATGTCCTTGAATGAAGGATCGTCGATGTCCGCAACGAGTTTTGCAATCGCTGCCTCATAGTCAGCAGTAGGCATGTCGTAAAGGGCAGCAATGTTCTTGTCAACACTCAATGCACTCAACATACGGTATTTCTCTGCCAATGTGGTGGCATTCTCAGCCACAGAGGGAGCAATCAGATACTCGGGCTTCACTTGTTTCTCTTGCCCTGTCAGCTTGATTCCATTCTCTCCTGTCTGCAGGAAAGGTAGTTGCTTGAGTTTACCAACTTCTGAAGCGAGGCTGTCGAGTTCCATCTTAATCTTTGCCTCAACCTGTTCCTGCTCAAAAGATTTCTCAGAGACTGCCTCTTCGGCGGGTTGTGTACTCTTGTTGCCTCCACAAGCGGTGAAGAGCATGGCTGCCATTGCAACAGCGAAAAATGATAGTTTCTTCATTGTTTTGATTTTTATGTTTATAAATAGGATATATTAATCATGTTCTTTTCTCATATACCGACCAGGACAATCGGTCAACAACAGCGCAGTTGCCACCAAACACATCAGAAAGATGATTCCCATGTTAAACCAAAGCGTCTTGATATGCCAACGCCCCAATATCTTCTCGCTGCTATAGAAAGGCGACCTCCCCCAATGGCTCTGCGGCGTCAGGAAAATGGCGGCTGTACGCGGTACAATCACATCGTCCACAATGTCAAGCAATCGTTGGTGGCCAGCACCCGTCACACACTCCTCCAACTGATTATTATGGTTGCGCCGCCTCAATTCTAAGAAAGCCTCCTTACCCTCGCTCTTTACGATGCTGTCTATCACGGCATCTTTCTTGAGTGTGGCTCTGTTACCTCGTTTAGCAAGAATAGTTTCCGCTTGTTTAAGATAGTCATATAGCGACTGATATGAGTTGTCGCCATCATACGCATCCATGCCACAGAATCTACTGAGCCTTGGCATATTGGCTTGGATGATACGCAAATGAGCGGGGTTTACCTCTGCACCACGTTTTTTTTCGTCATTCATCGTTTCCAACTGCGATTGCAGCTCATACAGAAATCCCATGAGATAGAATTGGCATTCCTGTCGCGTCTTGTCCAATTGGAAAAATGGCCGCTCGTACAGGTTGTCCGAATACGATGTGACAGCCAATGCCTCATAGCTCCATCGCGATGGAATCACGTCGCCCATCAACGGCACGTTGCCTGTCGTACTTCCTCGGGTAAGATCCGAGAAACTCACCACCAATCCACACAGCAAAATCTGTGGGATAAGCAGAATGGGGATGAAGATATATATAGCCACGATCGAATTGAGGCATTGCGAGAGCAAAAGCCCTGTGAGATTGGCGAGCAGGGCGGTCATAAAGAGGATGAACCACCACATGCCAAACAGCCCATGCAGCCCCATGATAGTGTTGCCAATGAGGATAAACAAGAGAGTCTGTATCAGCGATACCGTAGCAACGAACACGATTTTTGACCAGATATAACTGCTATACGACAACCGAAGGAACCGTTCACGTTTCAGCAGCGCACGGTCTCTGATAATCTCTTCGGCACTCACGCTCATGCCGATGAACGTGGCAACGATCACCGACATGAAGAAGTAGCTCACCAAGTTCTTGTTGTTCATAACAGAATATCCCTCCGATGGCGAATAGCGGGTGAGCAAGGCACAAATGACCGCCAATATCGGTGCTTGCAACAAGGCAATACAGAGATACTGCACGTTGGTGGCCTTCGTTTTCAGGTTGCGGTGCAGGAAGATGACAAACTGCCGCAGACATCCTGGCTTCTTTTGGTTAGATGTCGGCATACGTTCCTTCTTGGGTTCCGATAACGGGGCACGGTTCTTCAAGTACAGTTCATGCCACTCCTGTGGCGACACCTTCCGTTCTTCCGAGGTCTCGCCACTGCTATTGATGGCTTTCTCCTCAATGATGTTCAGCATGATTTCAGGGTTCACGTTGCCACATGTCGGACAGGCACTCGTCTCCGCATCCGCATAATTGGCAGCCTCCTTGAAATAGGTGATGGCATCTATCGGGTTGCCGTCATACACGGGATAGCCGCCACGGTCGAGCAGCCACAGGCGGTCGAAGAGCTTGAACACGTCGCTCGACGGCTGGTGGATATTCACCACGATGAGCTTTCCCTTGTATGTTTGCTCTTTCAGCAAGTTAATCACCCTCTCCGTATCTGCCGAGGAGAGCCCCGACGTAGGCTCGTCGAGAAACAGCACCGCTGGCTCCCGTATCAGTTCCAAGGCGATGTTCAACCGCTTGCGCTGGCCGCCCGAAATGTATTTATGGATGGGCGACCCCACCTTCAGGTCTTTCGCCGCCTCCAGCCCCAAGTCTTTAAGCGTATCGACCACTCGCTCCCGCACATCCTTCTCCGAGAGGTTGGCAAAACACAGTTTGGCGGTAAACAGCAAGTTCTCATAGACCGTCAGCTCCTCAATCAGCAGGTCATCTTGCGGCACGAAACCGATCAAATCTTTCGCCAACGGCTCGGCGATGTCATGCCCATTGATGGTGATGCTCCCCTCCATGGGGGTCAGGTTGCCATTCAGGATAGAGAGCAATGTGGACTTCCCCGTCCCCGACCCTCCCATGATGGCAAGTAGCTCCCCGTCGTGGAGCGTGAAGCTGAGGTGGTGAATGCCATTGTCGCTATGGGGGAAGCGGAAATTGATGTCGCGCGCGCAAAACTCCACGCGCTGCCGATGGGCTTTGTCCTTGCCGTAGGCTGCCATGATGGTGGAGTAGTAGAGCGGCATCCCGCCCTTTCCCTTCAGCACACCGCTCTGCTGCCACACCTGATAAGCACGTGGCAGCACAGGCACATCGTTGAGCAGCACACGGTCTTCTCCCGTATACGAGAACACAAGCGTCCCCGTCTCTCGTAGAAGCAATGTCTTCAACTCGCCATCAAAGCCTTTCGGCGTATGCAGCATCACGCGCTCCGAGGCGATGCCATGGACGAAGTCGGAAAAGTCGCTCACCCACTCCTTTGGTATGCCCAATCGCCCTGCCATGGTCTGGAAGATGGGATGGTCTGTGGGGGCATCCTCTCCGCAAAACTCCATGATGCGCAGCAGCAGCATCCGCTCCTCCACCGCCCGAATCTTCCCGTGCAGATTGTCGCAGATCGTCGCCACCACGCCATTGGTGTCAAGCCCCTCTGCCAACTCGTAAGCCCCGCGCAGGTCGCCATAGAGGGCAATGTACGCATCCACATTCCTGATGCCGAAATGGTGGCGCAGATAGGTGGCGAGCATGTCCCTTGCCCGCTCCTCATCGACGCGCTCCGCCTTGCCAAACAGGGCGAAGAGGCTCAAAAAACTGGATAATACGATGTCAGACATCCTTCCTTCCCTCATCCCTCCCCCCTTGCGCCACGCCGAGGGAGATTCGTTTCATGTCTGCAAAAATACGAATTAATTGCCGATATGTGGGGGTAGCACTATTAAAAAAAACTAAATTATCGGAAAAACCAAACAGAATGTTCCGATTTGTCCTATCTTTGCACAAACGAAACATTCGGTAACACAAGCAAATACGGAAATGGAAACGATTATTCAGGAGCGCGGCAACAACATCATCGCCTTATTCGTCGGAAGGTTTGACACCGCAGCAGCAACACGAGCAGAGCGCGACATGCAACCGCTCTTCAATACCAACTGCAAGGAAATCACACTCGACTGCACACAATTAGAGTATATCTCGTCAAGCGGACTGAGACTGTTCCTCGGACTGCTCAAAAACACCAAAACAAAGGGAATAAACCTCTATGTCACAGGAATGAATGACGACCTTAAACAGGTCTTCGCCATGACGGGATTTAATAGCTTGTTTGAGTTTAAATAAGGTGTAGTTCAAAATTCATAGTTGGTTGCACACGAGCAAACCAACTATGAACTATGAACTTTTACTATGAAATAGTTTTCTTGACCATTTAGATGGATTCAATGAATTTCACGACGGCATAGCGGTCGGCTTTTGGTAGGTTGTAGAACTTCACCGTGCTACTATAAGCATCTGATTGTTTACTATAACCATGCCACATAATCGCCTCTATGATAGTACGTGCGCGGCAGTCGTGCAGGCGGTCATCGGCTCCCGTGAGTAGGCGGGAGAGGCCGCGCCCCCACAAGGGCGTTGTACGGCACCATCCCGTGCGAATGTCATTGACCATGAAGAGACGGTGTTGCACCATATCTGTGTATGGCCAAATCGTTTGGTTGGGATATTTGGGCAACAATTTCGTGTAGTCGCCATCCTTTGCCAAACCTTTGGCATCGGCGTATGCCTTGATGCTGGCATCTATCCACATATTGTCATTGCCCGTCTTCCACGATGGACGGTGGCATTGGGCGCAACCCATCTGCATGAACAGGGTCTTGCCGCGTTTCACGTCAGTATCGTTTAGGTTGCGGGCGGCAGGAACAGCTAACCCCCTATGCCATACCATGAATTGGTAATACTGTTTGTCGGTCATCTCTTCCTCACCATGGTAGGGCGCACCTTGGAACAGGTATTTGTCAAAGGTTTCCTTCTTGGCAATGGACGATGCGCTGAGGATTTCATCTACCCTCGCGGCAATACCCTCGTTGCTACCGTCGGCATAGTAGGGATGCAGGATGCTCGACTCTGAGGCACCGTAAGCCTTGATATAACTGATGACCTCTGCGTCCTCGCTCTGAGCCTTTGCCCAGGCGGGTGTGGTGTAGAGCCAATGACGGTCGGAACGGGTCACGTTGGTGATGTTCCAAATAGCGTTTGCCCCCGCGCCGTCTTGCAAAGAGCCACGTGTCATGGCGTATGTAAACCGCTTGACGGGTCCGCGAGTGCCACGGAACATTCCAAGGTCATTATAGGGTGCGCTGTAATAGGCAGAAGCCTTGAAGTCGTTGGACTCCTTATCCCACATGGCGGGGTTCAATTCCACGTATGGGGCTTCTGCCCGCCATTGTTCACGGATGTCTTCGTCGGTGATGGCATCAAGTAATCCTGTGCCATATATGCCGATGGTTGACTCTAAGCGCACATCATAATTCTCAGGCTTGGGAATGGTATTGAATGCCGACTGGGGAATACGTACCTCTGGATAGATGAGCGAATAGCTTTCGCCATCGGGGAAAGTCATCGGAAGACCACTCTCCATCGATGTGACCGTGCGCCAATCAATGGTGATTTGGTTCTCGTCAATAGGAGCCTTGAAGGGCGACATGGCCTGTGTCTGTGGCATTCCCGTCACCTCAGAGATATAAGCATTGTTGTCGGGATGGTAGATGACGAGCAGATAACCATTGCCAATGGTGTTGGCACGATATTCCGTCTGTCGTTTGCCATGACCGTAGGAGGGATGGCAATGGATGCAACCATTGCGTACCCAAGCAGGACCAAGACCTTTACGAGGGTTTTGTTCAAAGGTATAGAGTTTTTCAAAGAATCCTTCTCCTACATTAAAGTCTTCTTCCATGCCGTCAATGCCCTCCAAAGCTGGGGCAGGGGCAGAATAGCTTGCCTTTTCTGTCGTACCCAACTGACCGCCAGGGTACCATTCTTCGGCACTGAAGACATCATTGGCCTTGCCAAACACTTCCTCTGCTGGCACTAAAGGACCGAGGTCAGTGTTTTCGTCATCATCGGAACATGCCACGATGATTGGAAAAGTCAGCAATCCAAAAAGTGTTACTT
>JAFYZV010000206.1 GCA_017548525.1 Prevotella sp. | reverse complement strand
CTCACAAGATTGCAAAAACGTGCAGAAAATGGTGTCGAACTCAAACCGATTGTTTTCGCATAGTTTTCGCAAAACGAAAAATCAGCAACGCGAAATCTGCGTACGTTGCTGATTTTCAGTGTGGACCAGGTAGGGCTTGAACCTACGACCTCCAGATTATGAGTCTGTTGCTCTGACCAACTGAGCTACAAGTCCAAAATTTGAGTTTGCAAAAATACATCAAATAAATGAGAAATCCAAACTTTTTTGCAAAAATCAACAATCTTGAATCAATTGTTCTCTGATAACTCCACTGGTTTATTGGTTACGGTTACAGCTGTAACCATGTAACCGCTTCTATGCATTTACACATCCACTTGTTTTTTCCGAAAAACCGAGAGGTTACATGGTTACAGCTGTAACCGTAACCGTTGGAAGAAGTTCGTTCGATTCCAGATTGGGTCAAAAAGAATATAATTCCTTGATAAAAATGTATTACTTTGCATTCGCAAACGTATGATTTAGGAGTTATCGGACAGCAATGATAAGAATAGGAAAAAACTATAAAAGGCTTTGTATGTCAAAATGTTATTGTTTCTTCAAATATATTATAGTTTATTTGTATTGTTCATCCTTTTTGTTTATTTTTGTCGATATATTTATTTTACTAATCTAATTAAATAGGTATGTCTGGTAATTTGAAGAACTTTCGAATGGTGCTGGCATTTCTTTGCTTATTGATAGTAGAGACAATTTCAGCGCAGACCATCTATGGAAATGTTGTTGATAATATAGGCAACCCCTTTATTGGCATTACCCCTAAATTCCCTTAACATGAAAATACCATTTCTCACCCTCTTCCTATTCGTATGTACACATACTTTTGCTGAAGGCATCTTCAATGTCAAGGACTATGGTGCCAAGGGTGATGGCAAGACTCTCGACCATATCGCCATCAACAATGCCATTGATGCTGCCGTGGCTAATGGCGGTGGACAAGTGTTGTTGCCCGCTGGCATATACCTCTGTGGCAGCATCCACCTCAAGAGCAATACTGACCTGCACCTCCTCCCTAGTGCCAAGATCTTGGCAGCCCCTGCATCCATGAAGGCGTATGATGAGAGCGAGGTGTTTGGTGCGCCCGAATACCAAGATGGAGGACACACCTATTTCCATAACTCATTGATATGGGCTGAAGGACAACAGAACATCTCCATCTCAGGACAGGGCATGATTGACGGAGAGGGACTCACCAAGCGCGACACCGAGAAAGCTGGCAACGTGCAGGGTGGCAGCATTGGCACGGGCGACAAGGCGATAGCCCTCAAGCAATGCCGCAATATCACCATCCGCGACATCACCATCTACCGTGGCGGTCATTTCGCCATCATTGTAACAGGCTGCGATATTGGCACCATTGACAACGTGACCATCGACACCAACCGCGACGGCATCGACATAGACTGTTGCAAATATATCACCGTCTCCAACACCAAGGTCAATACCCCCAATGATGATGCCATCGTTTTGAAGAGTTCATACGCTTTGAAGAAACCCGTGTTCTGTGAACACATCACCATTACCAATTGCATTGTCACGGGATATAAGTTAGGAACATTCCTCGACGGTACATACATCCCCGAGAAAGTCAATTGGGTGTGTGGGCGCATCAAACTCGGCACGGAGAGCAATGGCGGTTATCGAAACATCGCCATTTCCAACTGCACCTGTATGTGGAGTAGTGGCTTGGCGTTTGAGGAAGTTGATCAGGGGCGTATGGAAAACATTGTCGTGAACAATATCTCGATGGAACACGTACACCATTATCCCATCTACATCACCACGGGATGTCGCAACCGTGGACCCAAGGAGCGAACTGATGTCTCCTATGGCGGCAATATCTCCATCAACAACGTCATCGCTACCGACGTAGATTCTTTGGCAGGTATCATCATCACGGGAATGCCCAACTATCCACTTCGAAACATCAGTTTGAGCAACATCCATCTGCAATACCGTGGAGGCGGACAGCCTTATCCTATAGACAAGTCCTACCGTGAACAGGGCATCAACTATCCAGAGCCACGATGGGCAGGATTCACGCCAGCATGGGGTATCTACGCCCGTCATGTTGATGGTCTCAACCTTTCTCATATCCTCATGGAAACCATCAAGCCCGATGCCCGCCCCGCCATCCTTTTGGAGGATGTGCAACATGAGAGGATGGATAACGTGCGGCCTACTCAATAATCCCTATAAACAACTAATAGAAAAAACTATAAACAATGGAAAAAAGACACTTACATGTAGAAGAAGAAGCAGCTCGATGCCTATTATGCAACGACGCACCATGTAGCCGAGTGTGTAATCATGGAGACCCTGCTCGTGCCATCCGTGCCATTCGGTTCGGAAACAAGGATGTGGCAAAGAGGTGGGTGGCGAAGTGTTCTGACGCGGAATTAGAGGACGCAGAAAGAGCCTGTATCCACTACGACCGTCCTGTCCGCATCCGAGAGTTGGTGGCATCCCTGCCCGATGAGGATAAAAACGTCTCGACAAATACCCTCCCAAGCCTTGCCATCACGTTTTGTGGCATTCCTTGTGAGAATCCATTTTTCCTCGCCTCCTCTTCCATCTGCACTAATTATGAGATGGTGGCGCGAGCCTTTGAGGCTGGTTGGGCAGGAGTGTTCTATAAAACCATCTGCTTCGATGACATCCGCGAGGTTTCGCCCCGCTTTGATGCCGTACACCAAGAGGGTACAAGTGACTTCATCAGTTTCCGCAATATGGAACAATTGAGTGAAAACCCTGTGGATGTGGACTTCGACATCTTACAACGGCTGAAACGCGATTATCCCTTAAAGGTTGTGGTGGCATCTATCATGGGTAGTACTGAGGAGCAATGGATAGAATTGGCGAAAATGGCAGAACAGGCAGGAGTGGATGCTGTGGAACTAAACTTCTCATGTCCGCAGATGCGATTGGCTGGGATGGGAAGCGATGTGGGGCAGAATGCCGAATTGGTGTTGTTCTATACCGTATACGTGAAACGCAATGTCTCCATCCCCGTCATACCGAAGATGACACCCAACATCACTCACATGAACCAACCCGCCATGGCTGCCTATTTTGCGCAAGCAGACGGTATCAGTGCCATCAACACCATCAAGAGCGTGACGATGAGCGACTCCGCCGAGGTGTCAGACAAGAAGATCATATCGGGAATGTCAGGACGTGCCGTGAAGCCTATCGCTTTGCGCTTTATCCTTGAAATGGCAAAAAACCCATTGATGAAAGGATTGCAACTAAGCGGCATCGGCGGTATCGAGACTTGGCGCGACGCTTTGGAGTTCATACAGTTAGGATGTCACAACGTACAAGTATGTACCGCCGTAATGCAATACGGCTACCGCATCATCGACGACCTCAAGCTTGGGTTGCAGACTTACCTCGCTGGGCGAGGCATTAGCAACCTCGAAGATATCGTGGGCGAACAAATCCCCCGTTTCGTCAGAGCATCTGACCTCGACAGGGAGACGGTGGTCTATCCCAAGGTTGACAGAGACCGTTGCCTTGGTTGCGGACGGTGCTACATATCCTGCCAAGATGGGGGACACCAAGCCATTGTCTTCGACTCCGAGACACGGCAGCCTCGTTTCATTGGCACACGATGTGTGGGTTGTCACCTTTGTCGCCTTGTCTGCCCATCGGGAGCTATTTCCATGTCTAAACGAGTGAATAAGAGAACCCCAAGAACCTGATTCTCAACGAAATGTGCTAAATTAAGAGAAAACTGCATGAAAACCATTCATTTATACTCGCAATCGCCAATTCTCAGGATATGAACCCCGATTGACAGATGTATGGGGTAGGATTTACAAACGTATGATTTAAGTTTCGTATATACCACATATACGAATGATATATGCGGCATATACCAAATGTCATAGATAGGGTTATTTTCGTCAATTATATGGCTTATCAGTCTTTGTTTTCGTTAAAAAACCAACGCTTGGTTATCATTTTCCGTAAAAAACCATTATTATTTTAAGTTTTTTTGTACTTTTACACCCGAAAACAACCAAAGAGAAAGAATTGGATGATAAGTAAGAAACATCACATCTTCGTCGATATAAACGTTCTTATTGGTGCGTATACGAAACATTTTACATGATTTATCTTTTTACTACCTTATAATTATAAACCAAACAAAAGACAATGATGAAAGACATTGGAAAAATGTATGCTGTGAATCGTGGCGCGGGTGTGCGGCGGTTCCTGATTCTCTTGTTGCTCGCCGTCTGCTCGACCTACGGCTACGCACAGGGGACTGTGAGTGGTACGGTGGTTGACGCCATGGGCGAACCCGTCATCGGCGCAAGCGTCGTGGTGAAGGGAACGTCAACGGGTGGAGTGACCAACCTTGACGGTAAATTCTCGATTCCGAATGTTCCCAGGAATGCTACTCTTGAAATCTCGTACATCGGATACAAGACGCAGCAGGTGTCAGTTGGAGGCAAGAGTGTGGTTGACGTGACGCTGCAAGAAGACCGTCAGATGCTTGACGACGTAGTAGTGGTAGGTTACGGTGTTCAGAAGAAGAGCGACGTAACGGGTGCCATGGCAAGCGTGAGCACGGAGGAGTTGAACGCTCGTCCCGTGAACAACGCATTGGAGGCTTTGCAGGGTAAGGCTGCGGGTGTAGATATCACCACCAACGAGCGTCCTGGACAATTGGGTAGCATCCTGATTCGTGGTCAGCGCTCCATCGGTGCGAGCAACGCGCCGTTGTATGTGGTGGATGGTGTGCCCTTGATGTCGGCTTCTGCCATTGAGACGTTGAACCCTCGCGACATTGAGACCATCGATATCTTGAAGGATGCTTCCGCAACCGCTATTTACGGTTCGCGTGGTGCCAACGGTGTTGTATTGGTAACGACCAAGCAGGGTACTCCAGGCAAGTATCGCATTGACTATACGGGTACGTTGACGGTGTCTAACATCGTTGACCGTTCTCCTTCCATGAGTGCAAGTGACTATATTAATTATCGTCGTTGGGCTGCTTACAACTTAGATCCTACGGCATACGCTCATCCCGATTCTCCTACATACGAGAATGATAAGGTGATCTTTGACAGTCCTCTTGACGGTCAAACTTCCCGTGACAATGTCTTGAAAGGATGGGCTGGCGGCAGTTGGGATGCTTCTAAGGTGACCAATACCGACTGGACCGACTTTGTAACGCAGACAGCCGTATCTCATGAGCATACGTTGGCAGTAAGTGGTGGTACAGACAAGATGAATTCTTACGCTTCCTTCGGTTATCTTTCTAATAAGGGTACACAAAAGGGACAGTGGTACGACCGCTATACAGGCAAACTCAGCGTGAACATCAGGCCTACGAAATGGTTCTCTATCCAAGCTTCTATCAATGGTTCTTGGCAAGAGCAAGACTATGGTATGTCAACGTTGGGCGGACGTTCTGGTTCTGTGCCCGATGCTATCTACGGTACAGCCAAGACGATTTACAACATGGCCGTTCCTTACGATGCTAACGGAAACGTAGTAATCAATCCTGGTGGTGAGACAGGTATCTATACCATCATGGAAGAGTGGAATCACTCTACACAACGTTCGCAGACCTTCCGCGCTCTTGGAAACTTTGCCGCTACGGTTGACTTCGGCGAGATCTACAGTCCATTACAGGGACTCCGCTACAAGATCAACTTCGGTCCTGATTTCCGCAATTGGCGTGAGGGTGTCTATATTGACGGATACTCTGCTCACAAGATCAATGCCGACGGTTCAGAGGGTATGAACTATGCTCGTTTGAACAATCGTCGCGACTTCTCTTGGACGCTTGACAACATGATCATGTTCGACCGTACGTTTGCCGAGAAGCACAAGATTGGTGTTACTCTGTTGCAGACCGCTTCGAAGTGGAATACTGAGACATCAGGTATGTCTGCCCAGAACATCGCCAAGGATTCCTATCTGTGGAATGCTTTCAACACGGTGGACGTGACCAATTCCGACAATAAGGTTTCTATCTCTTCAGGTTTGACAGAGCGTCAGCTTGAGTCATATATGGTTCGTCTGAACTACGGATTCAATGAGCGTTATCTCTTGACCGTCAGCGGTCGTTGGGACGGTGCTTCTCAGTTGGCAGACGGACACAAGTGGGACTTCTTCCCATCAGCAGCTTTGGCTTGGCGTATCGGTGAAGAGGACTTCATTAAGAATGTCGGTTGGGTGAGCAACTTGAAACTTCGTCTTGGTGTAGGTGTAACGGGTAATGCTGCCGTTTCTCCTTACAATACCAAGGGTGATATCACCAGTATCTATCTGCCATTCAACGGCATGGAGAACGTGATTGGTTATACCACCAACGAGCCTTACTATACCGCCAACCAATTGACGATGGCTAACCCAGAATTAGGATGGGAGAAGACCACACAATGGAACTTCGGTATTGACTACGGCTTCTTGAATAGCCGCATCTTCGGTAGCTTGGATTTGTATTGGTCACGCACCAACGACTTGATCATGGCTACTACCATCCCGACATTGACGGGATTCCCCAGCACCATGTCTAATGTAGGTAAGAGCAAGAACCACGGTATTGAGTTCACATTGAATGCTATTCCCGTGCAGACGAAAGACTTCCAGTGGTTGACCGACTTCAACATTGCTTACCAGAAGGATGAGATCGTGGAATTGGCATACGGTAAGAACGACATGCCCGACAACGCCCTGTTCATTGGCGAGGCAATCTCTGTTTTCTATGGTTATGACAACGATGGTATTTGGCAGGAGAGCGACGCTGCAGAAATGGCCAAGTGGAATGCCAACGGTTATAACTTCACGGCTGGTAACGTAAGACCAAAAGACCAGAATGGTGACTATAAGATGGATGCTGACGACCGTGTTGTATTAGGTCGCAAGAATCCAAGCACCACGTTTGGATGGAACAACACCTTCACTTGGAAGGGATTGGAGTTGGGCATTCAGATGTTTGGTCGTTTAGGTTATATGTTCTCTACTGGTGGCGAGGCCATGACCGCTCATGCCAACCAGCGCGAGATTGACTATTGGACACCTAACAACACGGGTGCTGAGTATCAGAAGCCTATCCTCGGACAAGCCACCTCTGGTTCTCTCGACAGTTTCTCCAGTTTGTTGGGCTTCCAAAAGGCATCATTCATCAAGGTTCGTAACATCTCTCTGGGTTACAACTTCCCGAAGAACATGATTCACCGTGCTGGCTTGTCTCATTTGAAAGCATACGCACAAGTGATTAACCCATTCAGCTTGAAGCAGTCTATCAATGGCTACGACCTTGATACTGGCAAGACCATCTTCAACCGTAGTTTCGTATTTGGTCTGGAAGTTGGATTCTAATAGCGTTAAACAGAGTATAATTATAAAATGAGTAAGATTATGAATTTAAAGAAATATATGATCAGCGGTCTTCTTGCCACCACCATGTTGGCAGGAATGACTTCTTGTTCGAGCGACTTCCTTGATGAGGAGCTGACCACCAAATACTCCACGCAGTATTTCGAGACCCCCGAGGGACTTGAGGCGTTGGCCGTGTCGCTCTATGGAAATATCCGTTGGCACTTCGGCTACGAGTGGGCATACGGTATCACCCTCTATGGAACGGATGAGTTTACGAATGCCAATGACCTCACATCTGAGTGCTGGAACACCTACGACAACCGCTTCGGTCCTGTTGCGTGTACACCTGCCACGGGTGCTGCCAACAAGAACTGTCCCGCCCCCCAAGCTCTCTGGGATCAACTCTATTATGGTATCGCTTCTTGTAATACCATCATTGCCAATGCAGACAAGATTTCAGACGTGAAGGTGCGCAACCGTTGCTTGGCTCACGCCTACTTCCTGCGCGGTTACAATTTCTATCGTCTGACAGCTCAATATGGTCGTCCTGTCCTTCAGACATCACCTGCTCAGGGCGTAGTGCGCAACTTTACCCAAGCTACGGAGGAAGAAGCATGGGAGCAGACCATCAGCGACCTGCGCCAAGCCTACAACCTCTTTGAGGGCGAAGTATTCACCTACGGAAAGGGAATCACTTGGACAAAGGCTACTGCTGCCCACTTCTTGGCAAAAGCTCTCTTGTTCCGCGCTTCGGAGCGTTGCGATGCTTTCAATGGTGCTACGAAGGATGCTGACCTTCGTGAGGCTATCGAGGCTTGTAGTTATGTTATCAATGCACGTAGCTTGGAATCCGACTACAGTAATTTGTATGCTAACTTCACGGGTATTGATTGTGCTATTGAGGAGTCTAACGAGGTTTTGATGGCTGCTGGTTTCAACAACTCTTCCGCTACGAAGGGACGTTTCGGCAACCGTACTTATAACTACTTCTGCCCACAGTTCTCTAACTTCTCTGGTGGTTGGGTGAAGCGTGGTGTGTGGATTGGTGATATGGACTTCCAGCGTTGCCGTCCTACGGAATACACATACGCCGTTTATGACCACGTGAACGATGCTCGCTTGTGGAAGACCTTTAAGACCGTCTTTGGCATCAATGCCATTCCCAAGGATGGAGAAGGCAAGGGTGTTGCTGTTGGCGACCCAGGTATCGTGATGATTCTGAACACCAAGAATGACCACACATACGATGGATATACCTTTGGTGCTTTCGTTCAAGGTCCAACCTTTAAGGATGATGCTGGTCGTCTGCCAGAGTGGACTATTGGTGCCCGTCAGACCGCTACCAGCGGTGCTCTGACCTCTAAGGTGGGTCAGTGGGTTCCCAATGCCTCTATCCTTTACCAGAATGGTCAGTATGTAGCTCCTAACTTCAAGAGCCAACCCATCTGTAACTTCTTTGCTGGTATCAACAAGACCGCCGATGGTACCCGTACCGCAGAGAAAGGCGACGCTCAGCGTGACGTGACGATGGCTCGTGTAGGTGAGACCTACTTGGTTCGTGCAGAGTGCTACGCTCGCTTGGGTGACTTGGCTTCTGCCAAGAAAGACATTGATGTTATCCGTGCTCGTGCTCAGTGGAAGAACGGCGAGAACCGCTCATTCTACACCGATGGCTCACAAGCCTTTGCAAGTAACTCGCTCAATACAGGAACGGCAGCAGACAACTATGTCAACTCCAACCTGTGGATGAACACCTATTATTTGTCTAATCCAACTCAGCCTGTGACCACCGCAGCTTCCAACTTGACCAATTGGACTTGGGACAACCTGCCCCCAGAGGATGAGGCAATCCTCGCTAAATTGGGTGTATCTGGTCAACAGCAACGCGCTATCCAGTTCATCTTGAACGAGCGCACACGCGAGTTGATTGGTGAGTGGCAACGCTGGGAGACCTTGGCTCGTACCAAGACTCTCGTGGCTCGTGCCAAGGCATTCAACCCAGAGGCAGCTCCTAACGTGCAAGATCGTCACTGTTATCGTCCTATTCCTCAGTCATTCATCGATGGTTTGAAGAATGATGATGGCTCTGACCTGACAGATGAGCAGAAAGCCGCTTGGCAGAATCCTGGGTATTAATAATGTATAGCGTTTAATGTTTAGTGTAGAGTGTTTATGTGTTGACATTCTACACTAAACATTTTACATTAAACACTAAACTCTAAACACTCAACAAAAACATGTTAGGAGCAATTATCGGAGACATTGTGGGTTCGCGCTTTGAGTTTGACGAGATACCACAAGAGGGATTTGAGCTGTTTACCGATTCGTGTGACTTCACGGATGACACGGTTTGCACGGTCGCTATTGCTGATGCTATCATCCATGGCAGGGAATATAAGGATGCGCTATTGGATTGGTGTCATCGTTACCCCAATCCCAAGGGAGGCTATGGCAATATGTTTCACCATTGGCTACATGAAAAGAATCCACTGCCACAGGCATCGTTTGGCAACGGCAGTGCTATGCGTGTGAGTGCCGTGGGTTGGCTTTTCGATGACTACAATGACGTGTTGACACAAGCGAAGATGAGCGCGGAAGTCAGCCATTGCCATAAGGAAGGCATCAAAGGTGCCCAGTGTGTGGCAGCGACCATCTATTGGCTGCGTACCACACGGTTAGCGACATACGAGATCGAGGGAGCGGTGAAGCGCAACTTCGGTTATACACTCCCCCCATTGGCAGACATCAACCGCATCGGAAGCTTGGGGCATTTCGATTCCACATGTCAAGAGACGGTGCCAGCTGCGTTACGTTGCCTCGTCGATGGTAACGACTTTGAGGATGTGTTGCGGAAGGCAATACTCGCCCAAGGCGATACCGATACCAAGGCTGCCATCGCCTGTTCGATGGCAGAGGCATGTTACACGATTCCCGATAACATCGCAGAGAGGGCTATGTCTTACCTTCCCGAGGAGATGCTGGTCGTTATCGAGGCGTTCTATGATACCATGATGAAGAGTTAAACCATCCTACCCTGAATAATTCATAAACCAATAGACCATCTTCTTGTCTTATCTGACATACAAGCTGACAAGCTGTATTTGGTAGAAGCGATTTCTACCTCAAATCTCACATTAGGCTCTCACGATATACACGCGCAACATCGTATATCATTTTTGGATAAACTTCTTGCCATCCTTGATATACAACCCACCACGTTGCGGTTTTTGCATCCTGCGGCCTTGTAGGTCGTAAACATCTTGAACGTTGTCAGACGGACTTTCCTTGATGGCGGAGTGGATATTCGTTATTTTATCGAAGTCACCATGCGTGAATATCGCCTTGCCATTCAACGTGCAGGAGTTGAAATAACCGCTGCTACCCGCAAGCATATACGCATTGAAAGAGACCAATGGGGTGATACCTATCTGCCCGATTCCCTCCACCCAAATCTCTCGTGCGGGAAATTCGCCACGCTCGTTGTCCATGTCATAGTCGATGGTCACGCAAAGGCGTTCCTGCCCTTCTATCGTCATGTACGACCTTTGGATGTCGTAAACGTAAATGGGATGATTCTCAAATTCGTTGTGCCAGCCCGTCTCCGTTATCCCAAGGTCGTAAATTAGCCAGAACCTTTTGTCGTATTCCCTATACAGGTAAAGCCTTCCGTCCTCTTCATAATAATATGAGTCGCCTCCATAAAGTATCTCACCAGCATAAGTAGAACGCACTGCCTTGCATTTCCTATCTAACAAAACGGTGTCTCCGATGACTTCCCGCTTCCATTCCACTTCCCCAGATGGAAACTTTCTCATGGCACTCCACACCTTACCGTCTTCCAATATTGGCAGGTAGTCACTTTGAGCCATAGACAGCAATGGCATCATTGATAGCAATAAAAAGTAAATCTTTCTCATGGCTTGAATAATTTTGGTTATTATCTGGGCGTAAAGATAGGATATTATTTTATACCTTCCAAATATTTCGGGTACATTTTGTACACAACGGAAAAACCTCGATGATAGATAAAATATTGATAGTAAGCGTGTTACGGTCAAAAGTACATTTTGTACACAGGCATGGAATTAGAGGCTCCTGATGTGTGCGTCAAGCATTTTCGTGCCCTTTTTATGGAACACCTTCCGGTTGATGCTGCTGCGGATATTGGTGACGCGCTGCTTGGAAAGACCCAGCAACACCACCAACTCCGAGGGAATGAACCTCAGCCTTATCAGCATGGAGGCCTTTCTCTCATGCTCCGTCAAGGCGTATCTCCCATCGTGGATGTGTTCGTAGAAGGCAGGGAGGCGGTCTTTCAGCAATCGACGTAACTCTTCCCATTCCGCCTCCGAAGGGGTGATTGCCCTGCTTGCCAGCATGTGCAACCTGCTTACGACGGGAGCGGACTGGACAACGCCCTCAATGTCCCACCCCTCTGGCCGTGACTCGTCGTCCTGGTAGGCGGAAAGCACCGTCCTCAGCCGTTCCAGTTCCTCCTCCTTGGATTGCCTGTACAATTCGTGGTTCCTGTCGGAAAGCGCCAAGTCCTGTTGCAACTGGTTGTATCGCGAGAGCGCGTCCGCATACCTTGAGTTGATGGAAGCCATTTCCTCCATGCTCTTCCGCTTACGTTGTTTCACCCAGAGATACAATCCCACGAGGGCAAGCACGGCGATGCACAGAAGCACGTACAGGGAGTTCCTGTACCGTTCAGCCTCGATGGACTTTTGCGTGGCAAGTATCTGCTGGCGGTTGTAGTTGTACATGGCACTGACTTGATGGACTCGTTCTTGGTTGACATGCAAGTATGACGAGTCATTGGCATCAGCGAAAAGTCTTGCATATTTAGCAATTGAGTCAGGAATGTGTTTCTTTTCATAAGCGGACATCAAGCCCTTGTAGCGACTTTCCTCATAATATTTATCGCGCATGTTATAAAAACATGTAAGGGCTGAGTCTATCTTGTCGTATGCCAAGTAATAACATCCTTTCTCGTAATAATATGCGGAGCCTACTATCAGGTTCCCATTTTGGTCAAACCTGCCCGACTCCCTCTCGTATATCTGCATGTACTTCTTTGCCTCGTCATACTCTCCCCGTTCTATCAGGATGTTTATGGTGCTGATGATGACCTCCCCAGCCCTTTCTGGATAGCCGTGTTTCAAGTATAGTTCCCTTGCTTCCTTCTCAATCTCCATCACACTGTCCATCTCATTTCGCATGTATAAGGGACGGGTACGTAACACATAGGCTATGATGGCTGAAAGTGTATCCTTGTTTTTCCAATCGTAGTGTTCCGCCATCTTGATGGCTTTCATCTCGTCATCAGGTAAGTATTGCAAATGAAACAGGG
>JAFYZV010000205.1 GCA_017548525.1 Prevotella sp. | reverse complement strand
AGGATGGAAACAAGATAATATTTGGGCAGCTTGTTTGGGACTGACGGAAGAGGCAACACGACTCAATGTTGAGAAATTCGCCGATGGTCCCTATCGTTTCCCAGCGTTCTGGGAAGCAGGTTTTGATTGGGCTCCCGATCATAACCGAGGTGGTTCTGCCATGATTGGTTTACAGGAAATGCTCTTGCAAGAAACGCCTGATGGCGAAATCATCTTTTTCCCCGCATGGCCTAAAGAGTGGAACATCCGTTTCCGTCTTCATGCTACAAACGGACGACTCATAGAGGCTAGTATGATAAACGGAGAGATTATTAAACATTAAAAATTGAAGATATGAATACGATTTCAAGAATATGCGCATGTGTCTATCTCGTTGTCTTCTGTTTGACTTCCGCTTGTGCCAAACTTGTCATTACAAAAATGCTTTGCAATTATCAAAGTGGTGAAATGGCGATAGTGGAAGGAAAAATACGTTTGGGATGGCAATACGTTGATGACCAAGGTGCATCTTCTTTGCAGAAATCATATCAAATCGTCGTTCATGAACGTCTCACCCATCGTTTGATATACGATAGTGGAAATGTCATTTCTGATGAAAGCCAATTGATTGAAATCCCGTCATTATCTCCCAACCAATATGGTTATACGTGGAAAGTAAGAATCACTTCGCATTCAAATCATCATAAAAAAGGAAAGACACGATTCTCACCGTGGAGCAAAGAACAAATCATACGTGTCGCCCCAAATCTTCAATCTTCAATTTTCAATCTTCCATCTCCTCAATGGATTGGAGCCATCACCAAGAAAGATGCTGGTATTCCCGATGGCAGATGGAGCAATGAGGTCTTTAATCGGGACTCGTTCAAGAACAAATGGAAAGACGTTGATACCCTTTCCACCAAAAGTATCATTCTTCGCAAGGAGTTTAAGACCAAGAAAAAGATTGTTGATGCCGTGGTTTACGTTTGCGGTCTCGGTCATTACGAATTGTGCATCAACGGTGAGAAGATTGGCGATAGCGAATTTGCGCCTCTATGGAGTGAATACAGCAAGACGGTTTATTACAATCTTTTCGACGTGACCCGACAATTACAATCAGGCAACAATGCCATTTCTGTCTTGCTTGGCAATGGTTTCTTCAACGTGCAACGAGGCAATCGTTATAGCAAACTACAAGCCAGTTTTGGTGCTCCACAACTCTTCTTTCGCATGGACATTACGTACAATGATCGTACCACCGAACAAATTTTCAGCGACGGGAGTTGGAAATGGCATTTGAGTCCGATTACATTCAATAGCATCTATGGTGGTGAGTCGTACGATGCTCGATTGGAACAAGAGGGATTCGACAAGCCCAACTTTGACGATAGCGGATGGAATCAAGCTATCATCGTTGAAGGACCAGAAGGCAAATTGCGCCCAGAAACCGCCTCGCCCGTAAAGGTGATGGAACGCTTTGACATCCAATCATGGCAACCAATTCCATTGGATTCCATTGATGCAGCTTCCCAAAAGACACGACGTACAGTTGACCCCTCGGCATTTGTTTGTGATATGGGACAAAATCTCGCAGGTTTCCCTTCCATCTCAGTATCTGGAAAAAGAGGACAAAAGATTACCCTGCTTGTCTCGGAAAACCTGACGCCACAAGGTGCATGTGACCAATCTCAAACAGGAAGGCAGCACTATTATGAATACACCCTCAAAGGAAATGACCTTAAAGACCTTAAAGACTTTAAAGACTCTAAGGACTCTAAAGCCACGATAGAAACCTGGCACCCTCGTTTCTCTTATTACGGATTCAGATATATCCAAGTGGAGGGAGCTGTTCTCGAAGGACAACCCAATCCAAATGACCTACCTGTTATTCACAATCTACAGAGTTGCTTCATCTATAATTCCACACCCGAAACCTCCACTTTCTGGTGCAACAATGAGTTGTTTACCAAGACACATCGTCTCATCGAACGGGCAGAGCGAAGCAACATGCAAGCGGTTCTCTCCGACTGTCCTCATCGTGAGAAGTTAGGATGGCTCGAACAAGACCACCTTTGCGGACCGTCTTTATTGTTTAATTACGACATGACTACCTTCATTCCGAAAATCATTCGTGACATCATAGATACGCAAAAGGCTGATGGAATGGTACCGACCACTGCTCCTCAATACGTTTCTTTCGGCAATCTTTTCGACGACTCGCCCGAATGGGGTTCCACGCTTATCATCCTACCGTTCATGTATTACGATATGTATGGAGACAGTACGCTCATCGCCGACAATTACGAACCGATGAAGAGATACGTGGATTATCTCACCACACGAGCGGAAGATGGTATTGTCAGTCACGGATTGGGCGACTGGTACGACTATGGACCTTGGAAAGCGGGATTTTCCAGAAATACGCCTGTTCCATTGGTAGCTACCGCTCATTACATCTATGACCTGCAACTCATTACCGAGGCTGCACGAATGACAAACCATTTCGAGGACGAACAAAAATACAAGGCTCTTTGTAAGGAGGTAACCAACTCCTTCAACAAACATTTCTACAAGCCTGATTCATGTTATTATGGTTCGGGAAGCCAAACCAGTAATGCCCTACCCCTTTACTTGGGATTGTGTGGGGAAAACAAACAGGTGGTTTTGCAGAGTCTCATCAACGATATTCATGCTCATGGAGACCGACTAACGACAGGCGATGTAGGCAATCGTTACCTGTTCCGTGTGCTGGCAGACAATGGACAAAATGAATTGCTCTTTAAGATGCTTAACCACGACGAAACACCAGGTTACGGTTTCCAAATGAAGCAAGGAGCTACCACGCTCACCGAACAATGGGACCCACGCCAAGGTTCTTCATGGAATCATTTCATGTTGGGGCAAATCGACGAATGGTTTTTCCGTTCGCTTGCTGGCATCAAACAAAAACCAGGAACTCATGGAATGCGCCAGCTAATAATTAACCCACAACTTGTCGGCAACATCAAACAAGTGAAAGCATCCATCCAAACACTATATGGAATCGTCGAAGTATTCGTTGACAAAGACCATTCTTATCTAAAAACACATGTACCCTCGGGATGTAAGATACTTATTAATCAATATTAGTGGATAGGGGCGCAAGGGTCTTTCTTCGTGTGTGTGGGGGCTTGAGGGGTTTTTGTGCCTACATTTTGTGCCTACATTTCGGTTTTTTCTTCTGTGTATTCTTGGACACTCAAAAATATAGTATATTGCGATTTGTAATACCCGTATGTCCTTTGCCATTTTGACCACAAATAGTAACTTTTCCTCCTGTTCTTTTGTGTCGACACTTGTGCAGACATTGTGCGCAAAATTGCATTTTGTGCAGACAATTTTCGCAGTCGACTAAACTTGTGTGGTGAAGGGAACAAGTTAAAAGACAACAGGTTACGAAAAAACGGCAATCCCGAGAGACCGCCGTTTTCCACTCTTTGTAGTGGATAGGGGAATCGAACCCCTATGCCAAGATTGAGAATCTTGTATCCTAACCATTAGATGAATCCACCATTGTATGTATTTGATGTATTTGCGAAATCCTTGCGGAAGCTGGGGGATTCGAACCCCCGGTACGTTT
>JAFYZV010000204.1 GCA_017548525.1 Prevotella sp. | reverse complement strand
TGCCTGGGACTTGATGGTGAGTTTGATGCGGTACATTTTCATGCCCCAAATCTCTTGTAACAGCGGGTCGAGGAGGGATGAGATGTCTTCGTATTCGGCACGGACGGTGGAGGGGGTCGATACAATGAGAGACTTGGGGGAAAGAACTCGACTTCGAACAAAACGAAACCAATATGAACAAGCAAACCATCATCACCATCCTGCTCGCCCTCGTCGCAGTGACGGGACAGGCGCAGACTTTCATCCCTGTTGTGGAGGACAGCATTGATTTCGTCATTGAGGGGACGGTCAGCGAAGAAGCCGACTCTGTATGTATGGAGGAAAGACCATATACGAGTCCCTTATGGTTTCCCGTACACAATAAGCATTTTCGTATCGCCGTCCGTCAGCCCTTGCACAAGTTTTTGCAGATAGAGGATGGCAGGGACGGATGGATGCAAATCATCGTAGATAACCAACCGTCTCACATCGTTATAGATTTTCGAACAAACACAGTGGTGGAAGGCTCACCACTCAACAAGCGCTTCAATCATTATAAACTCATTGAGGACAGCATCGAAAAAGAGATGGAGTTACATGAGGAGGACGATGACCGAACGGTGTATAACTCATTGGAGCAACGTTTGCATGATGCTGAATGGAAGAGCATAATTGAGAATACCGACAATGTGATTCCCGTTTATAACCTTGCTTTAAATGGTCAGTTCTGCATGATTACACCTGAAAGATTGACTGAGTGCATGAAGGAGGAATATGCCTTCGCGCACCATCCAGAAATGAAGCGTGTTTGGAAGTTTTATTGGGCAATGCAGAAGCGTCTGCCCGGTCAAGATTATCATGAACTTGAATTGCCAGACACAACAGGTACCATTCATCGTCTCTCCAGATATGTCGGTCAAGGCCACTATGTCCTACTCGATTTCTGGGCATCGTGGTGCGGCCCTTGTATTGGTTCCATGCCTTTAATGAAAGAGATTCACAAGGCCTACGCAGACAGAGGTCTGCAAATTATTGGCCTATCATTCGACAAGACTCGTGAAGCATGGCTTTCGGCCATTAATCAATATGAACTGCCGTGGCTACAACTCTCCGATTTGAAAGGTTGGGATTCCGTCACTTCCGAAGTTTATGGCATTCAGGCGATTCCAGAAACCGTTCTTATTGCGCCCGATGGCATAATAGTTTCCACGGGACTACGTGATGAGCAATTGAAATCAAAACTCGAAGATATTTTCTCTGGCAAGTGAATTATCATAAAAATAAAATGAACAACCAACCCATCATCACCATATTGCTCGCCCTCGTCGCAATGATGGCACGGGCCCAAGCCTTTCAATATCGTATCGTTGGTAATATTGGTTGTGAGTTTACCGGGTGGTTATATCTGATGAATCAGAGTGACAAGGATTATTCCGACGTAGACAGCCTATGGGTAGAAGATGGAGTGATACGCACCTTTGAAGGCAATGCCCAAGAACCATTCTTGGCCTTGTTGCACTCCAAGGGAGAAGATCTGGTGCAATTCCCTTGTCTTTTTGTGGAAGAAGGCACTATCAAACTCCGTCCAGTTGCAATGGCAACAAGAGGCGCAGCTTTTATGGGAACTCCTCTCAATGATGATTGGGCACGTTTCTATACACAACTCAATAATATACAGGATGCATTCGACGAAGGTCGTATCACCCGAACAGAAGCCAATCAAAAACTCGACAGTTTGGCAGCTCCCTTTGTTCTCAATCATAGCAATGATGTATTGGGAGCGGTTGTCGTATCATTTCTTGAGGATTTAGGTAATGAGCGTCTGATGGATTATATCACAATGCTCAGTCCGATGCAGCAAAGCATCCCCATCATCCACGATATGAGACAGACCATTTTGGCAGTTCAACAAACCAGAGTGGGAACGATGTTCAAGGACTTTGCCGTAGAGTATGACGGCAAGACCATACATCTTTCTGACTATGTTGGACGTGGCAAGTATGTGCTTGCTGACTTCTGGGCTTCATGGTGTGGGCCTTGCCTTCGCGAGATTCCCAACCTCATCGCCGCCTACAACAAATACAAGGATTGCGGACTACAAGTTCTCGGCATTGCCGTGTGGGAGGAACCCGATGAATCATTGAAGGTCATTGCAGAAAAGAACATTCCATATCCTCAGATTCTTGGTGTTTCAGAAGAAACTACAGGAATATATGGAATCAATGCCGTTCCCCACATCATCCTCTTCGCTCCTGAAGGCACCATCCTCGCACGTGGGTTGCGAGGCGAAGAGATAGACAAGAGACTCGAAGGGATTTTTCATAATAATAAATAAAAAAAGGAACAAATGAAACTTATGGGAAAAATGGATAAGCATGTGAAGAATGGACTCATCTCCATGGTGTGTTGGATTTTGTTCTTAGTTGTGACACTCGGCACATACTCCTATGTGCAAGATGCCCCGTTGAAAGGATTGCTGGACAAGGAAACTGGCGGATTCATTTCGTTGGCTTTCTTCGTGTTGTGGGCACTTATATGGTTTGCCATCGGCCAGCATTATAGCCGCGACTATGAGCAAAAGAAAGAAGCATATCGCAAACAGTACCCGTCTGTCAGTGAAAGTCAGCTCGCCAAAGCATTCAGGGACGAGTATTCCTCTGGTATAGCCAAGATGCTTTCAGGTGTGTTCTTTATATCTGTCCTTGCATACGTCGCTGCAAACGTCCGTGAGGAAGTCACTACGAGGAACTGCATCTATATCGGTTTACTGATGGCGTTGTCAATCATCACATATTGGTATTACAAGGCTCATCAATTAACAAAAAGAGAATAATGAAACATCAGAAACACTTCATACGAATCCTAATCTTGCTGGCTCTGCTGTCGGCAACGGCATTTACAAGAGCACAGGTCTCTTTTGACTCCGAAAGAG